>DASWNL010000325.1:0-3043 GCA_036399215.1 Abditibacteriaceae bacterium | reverse complement strand
AATCGAAACGCTAATCTCTATCAAGAACTACTCAAATTGCTTAGACAACATCCAATTTAAGCAGCTTAACTACCTAAGACCCTTTGTTTATAGGCTGCATTATTGGAGGCATGGTTATTTTTCCAACCACCACTTTATTAGGTATCCTGCACCCTTTGCTGGTTTGTGGGTTGGGACTGGCGCTCACGTTGTTTGTATTTTGCACAACTCTTAGAAAAGAAAGAGCGAAACCATCCTATATCAAACTGCCAATGTAAAGTCATGGACATATCAAGTCATTGGTATGCGTAGAAACAAGCGATAATCACAACGGAAAAATACTGTCGTTCTCTTCAAACATTTTGTCTATTTCGGCTTCCCAATCTTCGGCGGGCAGGGACATGATGATTTCCAGGCCGCCTGTGTCGGAGTTGCGTGCGGTAATGTTGCCGCCATGCGAGCGAATCGCGCGCTGCGTGATGGCAAGGCCCAAACCGAAGCCTCCACTGTTGCGGTCGCGCGCGGCTTCGACGCGATAGAAGGGATCAAATAGCTTTTTTAAGGCTTCAGGTGGCGCGCCGCTGCCATGATCGCGCACGCGAACCAGAATCCATTCGTCATGCCGCAGCAAGTTGACATGCACCGTCGTGCCAGGTGCGGTGTGGCGCAAGGCATTACGAATTACATTGTCTAAAGCACTGCGTAAAAGTTCGCGTGACCCTTTGGTGAGGCAGGGTTCTCCGGCGATGATTTCAACGGCGCGTCCGGTGTTCTTGGCTTCAAACTCGGCATCCGAAACCACTTCGCGGGCCAGTTGTGCTACATCAAGCGGCACGCGCATAGCCTGTCCGCTTTCCAGTCGCGTGAGTTCAAGCAACTGCCCGATTAAAATGTTGAGGCGCGTTGTTTCGCGCCCGATACGATCCAGTGTGTGAATCAACTCTTCGTGTGAGGTGCCGTTGCTATTACCATTCGCATTGCCATTAGAATTGTCATTGGCCGCGTGACGACGGGCTAAAGCCAGTGCCATGCTGATGCGCGTCAGAGGCGAGCGCAGCTCATGAGAAATATCGCCAAGCAACTGTTGTTGCGCGTTCATCAAAATTTCAATACGCTCGGCCATTGCATCGAAATCACGGCCTAAATCGGCCACCTCATCGCGCCGTTTCTTGTTATGCGCTCCGGTGCGCGCCGAAAGATTGCCTTCGGCTAACTGGCGCGTGGCTTCGCGCAAACCTGTCAGCGGGCGCATCAGATAAAACACCAGGCCAAAGCAGAACAAGCCGCTGAGAACAAGTGCCGCCAAACCGCCGAGCATCTGGGTGCGCGGCTCAGTCGCGGGCCGTCCAAAGCGTGGGCTGGGCATCTGAGACACCAAAACATAATTCTTTTTTTGAGGGCTTTCAACGAAGAGGGCAGCCATTGTGCGCGGCCCTTCATGTTGAAAAATCGCGCTTCTCGCTTCGAGAGCGCGTATTCGCAAAGCGTTTATTTGCGCAGAGGAAGGTGGCGCCTCAGGCGGCAACAAATCGCTATCGCCGTTTGTGTTATTACCATCGGAGGTTGGCCTGGCCGAGGGCAAGGGTGCGCCGGAAAGTTCGCGCCCCCAATTGTTGAAAAGCCAGTAATGCGTGCCGGGTAAACGCGCTTCGGTATTGAGAAACGCCAACAAAGCCACTGGCCCCTGGGTTTCGTAAGTATCAGCGGCGTTGCGCCCTGTGGCGCGAAGACCGGCTTCCGCCGTATCGCGCCAGGCCTGCGGCAACGAGTCGGGCCGCGTGGTCAACACCACGAAATATAGTGCCAGCCCGATAAGCACCATTGCGCCCCAAAACCAACCAAAGATTTTCCAGAATAAGCGGCGCATCTTGAGAAGGATGAGGGCACCCGGCCTTCATCCCTTATTTATCTCCCGCCAGAGCGTAGATGTAGCCAATGCCACGCACGGTTTTGAGGCGTTCTGCGCCATTGGGATGCGGCCCCAGTTTACGGCGCAACCGGCTGATATGCGTATCCACGCTGCGGTCGAAAGCCAGTAGCTTACGGTCTAAAACTTCCTTGGTAATTTGCTCGCGGCTGACGACATTGCCTGCGGCGCGCAGCAGCAAAACAAGCGTGTCGAACTCGACAGCGGTTAGCATTAATTCTTCGCCATCACGCCGGGCGCGGCGTGCGCCGACATCTACGGTCACATCGCCAACCTGTAACATTTCGCGCGCTGAATTTTCGGTGCCGACAAGAGTGTTCTCAAGGCTGGCAGGACGTGCGCGGCGTAAAATCGCGCGCATTCGTGCTACTAATTCGCGCTCATCGAAAGGCTTGGGCAAGTAATCGTCGGCGCCGACTTCCAGGCCCACAATACGGTCAACGGCATTGCCGCGCGCGGTGAGCATGAGAACAGGCACATCGGCCTGGGGCGCATCCCCCGCGCGCAAGCGGCGCAATACTTCAAAGCCGTTCAGACCCGGTAGCATTACATCCAAAAGCACTAAGGAGTAAGTGCCCTCGCGGGCCTTTTCGATGCCGGAAGGGCCATCATGCACAGCCGTAACGGCAAACTCTTCGAGCGCCAAATACTCTGCGACCATTTCGCATAATTCAACATCGTCATCAATCATTAAAACCTGCTCCATAGCCCTCCCGGTTCTCTCTTGCCAACAACTTTGGCCACAGTTTAAAGATTTTCGCGAGCTTTGCGCGGCCTTGTGGCAGGGGCTTCACGTTTCTTCACACGATGGACAACCTTGTTCGCAGGCGCGTTGGCACTTCTTCATATTCCGCGCGGCATAATCTTTTTCAGAAGCGCAGAACACTGCGAACACAAACGAATTAGAGGAGATTTGAAATGAAAAACAGATTAGCAATGGGTTTGGCTGCAACCATCATGGTAGCATCGAATGCGATGCTTCAGCCGGTAATGGCGGCGCCATCCACCAATAGCAACTCAAGCAGTAACACCAGCAACACCAGCGGGACAACTTCGACAGCCAAACCACCCAAACCCAATCCGGCTCAAGCCTTGTTGGATAACCTGGCCGATAAATTAGAGCGCGATTTAACCGAA
>DASWNL010000324.1:0-2665 GCA_036399215.1 Abditibacteriaceae bacterium | reverse complement strand
ATCGGGTAGTTGGCTCCGTAACTGATGTGGAAACGGCCGTCTACATACCCGGCAGGTGCAGGTGAGCCTGTAAAACTGTTGCCACCAGGAATCCTGCTTGAATCGCTGGGACAGCTATATACCTGAGTGCTCTTTACATAGGGGTAAATGAGTTGCCACCAGCATACATTGCTGCCGCTGACGGGGTTCCACGCGAAGGGAAATGCTTCATCGAAATCCTGCGTGTATTGTGCAACCCCCACAGCAAGTTGCTTGAGATTGTTGGAGCAGGACGACTTGCGGGCGTTTTCGCGTGCTCTGGCGAAGACGGGGAACAAAATGGCGGCGAGAAGCGCAATTATCGCTATGACAACTAAAAGTTCGATTAATGTGAAGCCTTTTCGGGCTTGGTTACGGGCAGTGCGGGGCAAATACTTCAAAATGGTTCTCCCTAAAAATATGGAATGCGACATGCGATATTGTGCCCATAATTATACACAAATAAACATCTTGTTTATGGTTGAGTGTCAATTTTTGTAAGGAATGTTAAGAGGTGATTGTGCCTTTAAGACTTCTCTCAAACATAAAAGAACAGGTCGCTGCCTTTGGCAGCGACCTGTTCTTTTATGTAAGCCGTTTTAGAATGCAGTGTGCGGCTATCAAGTGCAGCCTTATTGCAGTTGCCCTTTAGCCTTAGCCACCTACTGTAGGAGCAAGTCTTTCGATAATGAGCGCCATTGATGCAAAATAAAATGAAGCAACTTATCTTGAAAATCATCCATGATTAAAAGCCTGACAAACCAAACAGCCCGCCTGAAATTTCAGGCGGGCTGTTTTTACGCAGTCTCTTACTTTGTCTCGCTGTGCGAGGTGCCTTGGCCGGCTTCGATCATTTTGGGTTGCTCGGCTGCGCCAAATTTTAACTCGATTTTGCGCGGCCTGGCTAATTCGGCTTTGGGAACAGTCAGTTCCAAAACGCCATTGTAATAGCGCGCTTCTATTTTTTCGGTATCCGCCGTTTGCGGCAGGGTTACGGTGCGGCTGAACGTGCCATATTGCTGCTCAATCCACACATGGTTGTCTTTTTCGATCTTGTCCTCAAAGTGGCGTTGCGCGCTGACTGTTAAGGTGCGGTCTTCGATTTGGATGTTGACATCTTTGGGGTCAACACCCGGCAGCGCGGCGCGCAGTTTCAAAGCGTCGCCATTCTCAATGACATCCATCGGCAAGAGCCACGGTTGGCGGTCACCGGCTACTCCATTTGAACCACCCTCGAACCGCGAGAATAGGCGGTTCATATCTTCCTGCATAGCTTGAAATTCCCGAAATGGGTTCCAACGAACGACTGACATGAGATTCACCTCTCCTTGTGATTCGGCTTTTATTTTCGGCGTTTTCCGCCGTTGCCATGCCTGAAAACGGCAAAACCAATGCCAGGGTTCCCAAATTTTTTGCAAGTAGTATGAGTGTCCTACTATAAAGGAGAAAAACGAAGTTGGCGCACCGCTTCATATAATAAAACGCCGGCGGCAACCGTAACATTGAGCGATGAAGCGCCGTTGGAAGCCATTGGAAGCGCCACAAAATCCGTTGCAGCTTCACGCGCGGCTGCACTTAATCCTTCGGTTTCGTTGCCAACTACAATGATGAGCGGGCGCGCTTTTAAATTGGCTTCATAAGCCAATTGTGGAGCTTTGGCGGAAGTAGCGACCATGCGAATTTCGGCCTGGCCTGAGCGCTTCAGATGAAGCGGTAAGTTATCAATTATGCCAATAGGCAGGCGCAGAATTGAGCCGGTTGTCGAACGCACACTGGCGCGTTGCCAGGGTTCGGCGCAGTCTGAGGAGAACAAAATGGCGCTGCAACCGGCGGCTTCGGCTGTGCGAATTAAGACGCCGACGTTGCGCGGGTCTTGGATACGTTCGCAGGCTAAAATCAAAGCATCGGCAGGCGGCGTCCAAATTTCGCTTTCCAATTTCTGTTGCGCAACAATTGCCAGCGATGTAACAGCGGTTTCATAGCCGGTGCCGATGAGTTTTTGCATCAAACCGCCGCCTGCCACATAAAGCGGCACATCTTTTTGCAAACATTCGTCACGAAAATGTGGTGCGCTTTCCAGCGAGGCATAAACGGCGCGCGTATGGGAAGTTTTCAGCGCCTGATGCACCAGATTATCGCCTTCGACCAGGTAACAATTGGTTTCGGCGCGGCCTTGCGGTTTTAAAAGCAGTTGCGCGGCGCGAAAGGCTTCGTCTTTAATGCCGTTAATTGGTTGCATAGGAGGCGGCGGACGGCAGGAGACAGACGGCAGGGGAGAAAACAAAAATCAAATCTGGTATTAAAAATAAACCTTTGCCAACTTTAGGATTTCATTTGCTTCCCGCGGTCTGCCTCCTGCCGTCTGTTACCGTCCGACGTTTTGTTCTAAATAGGCGTAAATGAAGCCGTCGAAATCGCCGTCCATCACTTCTCCGACGTTACTGGTTTCATAATCGGTGCGGTGGTCTTTTACCATCTGGTAAGGCTGAAAAACGTAACTGCGAATCTGGCTGCCCCATTCGTTTTTGCCGACTTCGCCACGCACATTGGCGATCTCTTCCTGTTGCTTGCGCCACTCGATTTCAAACAAGCGCGATTCAAGCACGCGCATCGCCACATCGCGGTTGCGGCCCTGACTGCGCTCGTT
>DASWNL010000323.1:0-9024 GCA_036399215.1 Abditibacteriaceae bacterium | reverse complement strand
TGGTTCTAAAATCTTGTATAAGGTTCACTCTTTTCAGATTTCCAGTTCGGTCACGCCACTACGGGCTTTATCCTTGTGAGTAAAAACGACTTGCAGTTTTGATGTGACAACTTTGTCGAAGCGCACGCTGTTTTGGGCGCTTCCGTTCGGTATGGCGGGCGTCTTGATTTGGTTGGCGGCATCGCGCCATTCGCTATCGACGAATACCTGCACATTGTAGCTTTCAGGCGGTTGAACACCGCCACGGTCGTCGTAGATGTAAAGCTCAGCGCGCGATATTTCTTGTAGCGTCCCGAAGTCCACTTCTATCCAGTCGGTTGGCGTGGGCGAGCCGTAACTTGTCCAGCGATTTACTGGATTCGGCAAGAAATTGATCCTGCCATCAATAGCACTTTTGGGCACAACGCCGTATACATCATGAAATGAAGCTGCCGCTTTGGGAAAGTCATTTCCTGTTGCGTTGTAGGCGACGTTACCGGGCGGTGGAGCGGGCGCGCTGTAAGGCAAGGCACCATCGCCCCATGCCTCGATCTCCGATAACCCCGTAAAGCCATTTGTTGCCTGCGTGAATAGAACACGAAGTTTGGTAATATGCGGCGTTTTGGAATTGGTAAATGAGGCTGTAAGACGCGGGAAATAATCGCCGTCGTTATTCACGGTATAGTTGAGGCGAACAGGTTTGAATGCTTGCCGTGGGGCGGTAGGCAGTTTCGTGGTGAGTTTTCCGAGCGTCTTACGCGAAGCGATTCTTTTGCCGTTGATTAGCAAAGTTAAACCCACGCCTTTGCCGTAGCGCTTGCCGTCTTTATCCCAGATGATGTTGAGACGTTGTCCGCGATAAGGCACATCATCGAGTGCAAACCAGGGCCATTCAGTAGGAGCCAGTGGGTCAATTTCAAGCATATTATCAGCACGGGGTTTCAGACCGACAAGGCCTGTAATAAGAAGATCATTAAAGCTGCTATGGAAGTAATGTTCGCTGTGATTGTAAGCATCGTGGAATTCAAAGGAGCCGGTATCAGGATGTAGCGCTTCGGCGAGATAAGGCTGGCCGTTTTTGCGATGCGATTGAGAAAATATACGCAGCAGCTTCACATAATCGGCCCGCGAGACGACTTTTTGATCGTAGTTTTGCAGCAGGTTGGCTAAGGACTTGAGCGTTTGCGAAGTGGCAAAAGGCCACGACTGGCCGCTCCACCAACAACAGCCTTTGGCCAGTAGAAACTGCGGGTCGTTGCGCTCTACCTTCGTCGGGCCAAACGGCGCGTAGAAATACTGTGGATCCATCAGGAACTTCCACGCCACTTCGTAACCTGGATCAGGCATATTGAACTGCCACGGAATATAAGTGTGCAACTCGCGCCCATGTGGGCTACCAGCGTATTTTCCAGTCTGATAGGTTAGAGTGCCTTTTTTAACGACATTGCCCTCCTTATCCTTCTCCTCACGATGCGACATCGGGAAAAAGAACTCGCGTTTTGGATCCCAGAGTAGCTTTTGTAAATTCGTTTTCAACCCCGCCGCTTTGCCTTCATAAATTCGTGTCGTTTCCGCATCGCCTACCAAATGGGCAAGACATGCGATGGCCAACGCATCCGCCCACATATACGCGTTAAAGCCAGGACGATAACCGGGCGCGCCGCGCAGAATATCCATAGTCTGACGGCTGTTGATGTTGAACTCTATGCCGTCGTCGTGGCCGTTTTGCCAGAACAATCCCACTTCGGGCACGAACTGGCGTTTTTCCCAGCCTTCGTAGTTCTTTTTCAAATCAGGCAGCAGGGTTTTAACCAGCGCCTCGTCGGGATGCACTTGATGTGCTGCCCAGAAGCCGTCAGCGATCCAGGTTCCGTAGTTGCGCGGCTGCGCGCCAGGCGTGCGAAACCAGTAACGCGCATAATCGCGCGCATACGTGGCATCGCGCAGCCAGCGCACTTCGTAAAACTGATGCCCCGCCGGGCAACTGATGGCGCCGTAGGTGCCGCTCCAGGGCGGACGATCTATGAATTCCGTGAAGCTATAGCCGCTATTGGGCGAACCATACGTCAGGTGTTTGGTGATGAGTTCCCAGCGGTAATAGTAGGTGGTAGTCAGACCGGCATCGGGACACTCGAAGAAGGGGATATTTGATTTAGACCAATCGAAATCGCGGTTATCCCAAAAGGTTTGAGCATCAAGTTGCTTTTGCTTATCGAGAAGTTGAGCGTGAAGGGACGGCGCTGTGCCCAGCGTAAAGGTGGCACCCAGAGCAGCACCGATCAGAATTCGTTCGGCGATGCCCCCAGACCAACTGTATTTGATTCTGTCATTCATAATCAGTTTTCTACTTCCGTGCCCGGTTGCGAAAACTCTCACTTAACTTCGGCCCACGTCACGCGCTTTTCGCCACTCACAATCCAAACGCAGCCGCGCACCAAAACATCCTTGTCTTGCAACTGCTTATTCGTAGCTCCGGCCACGGCCTGCGTCATCACTTTAATGTTGGCGCCGCCATCGCTCAACGTGTAGAAATCAGGCGCCACACTCGTAATCTTGCCGCTAACGCTAACCAGAGTTCCTTCGTCCTGTGCCGACAGATCGGCGACTTTAAAGGGGTGATAGCCGGTCTTTGCAGAAACCGTTACCACTTCGGCGCTTGAGTAAGGCGTTTCGTTACGCTGCGGCGAGGTATCGCGGATTTTGAACTGATAAACGTAATCGCCATCGGGCAATGCCGAAGTTTTGAAAACAGGGTGCAAAATCCAGCCGCTATCGGGGCCGTTGCCCTTTACGCAGTCGAAGTAATACTCCACCGGCTCGGTTTCGATAATCGGGCTGTCATTCTCGCCGCGCACGCCACGCGCCTTCATCAGCAGCGTATTGTCTAGCATCGCTAAAGGATAAGTCTGCCACTCGCCAATGCGATAGCGCGTGGGAGCCGAGTCATCACGCGCTATCGCAGTTTGCGGCGCCGAAATTGGGCCGGGCGCGCCGCCTGCAACGCGCGCCTGCACCGTGTAACTGTGCGTTGAGCCGGGAGAAAGATTCTTATCGGTGAAGGTGCGGCTGCTCTGCCAGGCGCCGGACGCGCTCTTATCGCGCGCAAAGCGATATTCCACATTCGACGCATTAATATTCGCCGCTGTCATGCGAATGGAAGTCGAGCTTAGTCCGCGTGGCGTTTGCTCGAACTTCGCCGCAGCTTTAGGCAGGGCGGGAATCGTCACCTTGACCGGCGTAGAGGCATAGATGGCGGGGTTATTCTTGCGGCGGATTTTGCAAAGATACGAGTAAGTCCTGCCAGGCTCAACCGTGCAGTCTGTCCAGCGATTGCTGCTGATCCATGCGCTGTTGATGCCACTTTTGTCCATGCGGCCAAAGCGATACTCCACGCCTTCAAGATTGGGCGGACGTTGTGCCGACATTACTACCGCGCCGTCCACCACACGCGGCGCCTGCAAAAACTTTGGCATTATTGCGGCGGGAGATTTCGCAGGAGGCGCCCCTTCAACCGGCATGGCATCGCGCTTTTTCAAGGTAGTGGGCAACGTTGCGATATTTGACGATTCCTGCGGCAGCGAATACACGCGAAAATCAGCAATTAACCCTTTGAAGAAGCCGCCGCGCGCGCCGCGACCAAGAAACGTAACCTCATTGCTGCTTTGTGTGTTCGGCCCCAGCACCGCGTCGGGACGCAATGTGCTTTTGGCTTCAGCCACCGCTACCCCATCCACATAAAGGGTGGTGGTATTGCCTTTGAAAGTTAGCGCTACATGTGTCCAGCGATTCAACGCCAGCGCATTGGGTGCAGTGAGCGATTCCGTTGTTATGCTGTCGCTGATAGTCAACTTTAACTTGCCGTCAGCCCCCTGTGGCGTTAGCGAAAGGTATTTTTTGCCGCCGTCGCCAAAGTGCAAAAGCTCCTGACCCGCGCCGCCATTCCATTTGGCCCATAGTGCATAAGTGGTTTCCCTGAAGTCGGCTACGTCGCGGCGCAGTTCTACGTATTGATTCACACCGTTGAGTTGCAGCGCGCCGAGCACTTCTTTTTCATCGAGTTTGACGGTGCGCGGCGCGCCCATCAGATAGCCGTGCAGCACGCCGAAGCGGTCGCGCGCATAAATCGGGCTGGGGCGATCAAAGCGAAAGTTGCAATAGATGCCGCCGATGTCGGGTTGACTATCAGCATGTTTCTGGTCGGTGCCCCAAACCCAACCGGTAAGAAGCTGTTTGGTAATGTTGGCGCCGTTGGCACAGTCGCCCTCCTTGATAGCGTAGCCGCTCACTTTGGCGCCGCCGAAATCGGCTGTTGCACCTTTGACAGTGGCGCTGCCGGAAACCTCGCCTCGATCTAAGAGGAAGGCTCGTTCCAAAGCGCGAGCGTTCTCCGAGAGTTTCCACGAGCCTTGCACCGTCGCCCAGTCGCGCACTTTGGCGTTGCCGCCGACGTCGGCTCGCTCACGCACTAAAGCGTGTCCGCTGAGAAGGGCGTTGTCTTTTACAACCGCGTTTTCAATGGCCGCCGCGAAGTCTTCGAGGCGCGCATTGCCTTGCACCTGCGCGTTGCCTAATACCATCGCGTTCGGGCCGATGTAAGCCGTAGGCGCCACTTTCGCGCTGTCGGCCACAAAGCCGCCGCCGTTGGGATGCGCTTTGCCCGGCACATTGGGCCGCGCCGGCTTCGATTCATACGGCCCGGCTTTGGTGTTAATAAAGGCGACTTCATAAGCCTGCGGTGATAGCGGCAAATCGGAAATCAGAGGATGCGAAAAGCCATCGTAAGCCATAAAATCGGGCGTGGCCGCCACGCAAAGATAAAGGCGGTTCTCATCGCTGGAGAGCGTGATAGTGTTCACGCCGCCATTCCACATCGCGCTGTAACGGCACTCGCCGTTGTCATTGACTGCTACCAATGTGGCGCGCCAGTCGGAGCGCCGTTGCACGTCCCACAAGGGTTTAAATTCTATAGATACGACATAACCGCCGCCTCTTTTGCCGTTGAGCGCAATCGGCTGCACATTGAAGCCCCCCTGCATCGGCGCGTGAGCGAAAGGCACACGATACCATTTGGTGTCACCCTGGCGGCGCACCAGTTCGGTGTAAGCGCGGCGATAGGTTTCGTTGAACGGGTCGCGCGTGCGGGGGCTATTTTTCTGAAAATAGACCTGCCGCTCATAATCCCACATCACATTGCGCGCCGACATTTTGCCGATAGCATCTTTGGTGGCATTATAGGAATCAGGCGCGTGCGCCGTATCAAGGCGCGCGACGGCATCCCAAAAATACTCGCCGCCTTTCTTCTTGTTGCCGTTGGCGCCTTTCCACAACTTGCCGTAAAAGCCGGGGCCGTAAGCTGGGGTTTCGCGGAAGTATTCGTAGATTTGCCAGCAATCGTAATAGTTGCGGCCATGCGGCAGCGAAAGATAGGGCTGTGTGCCGACGGCGCCGGGGCCGGAATACGAATTGATGAACTGAAGCTGCACCCAGTTGGCGCTGGCTTCGTGCCACATCCCATCCCACGGCGTATCGTTGAAGCCGCCCATGTTGATCATCGCCGTGTGCCCGTATTCATGCGGCGTGGCGCCTGATGGTGGATCAAAAGCCAGATACGTTGGCGGCAGCGCGAAAATTGGATAACCCCAGTCATCCATAGAACCCCAGGCACCACCGGCCCAGATGCCGGTATTGTTCATCATCAGATTGACGCGCTGCCCGATAGCCTTCTCATCGGCTTTGCCCGAACCGCCTACCGTCGGAATGCCCAACCCGCCCTTTTCCACTGGCGCGTGATAAAGGCGCCAGACGCGCTCCAGCATTTGAAGATTGCCCTGGGCGATTTGCTCCGTCACGCGCCCGAAATCGGCGTTTTCGTCCTTATTTTTCGCGGCGCCTTTGCCCCAGAAGATACGGAAATGCTCGGAGCGCCGAAAGTTATATTGCGGATCGTCGCTTTTGAACTTGCGCTCGTTGTCCTGCCACAGAGCGTCAACATTCGAAGCGTCCTGCGCCAAGGCCGGCACGCTGTTCAGCACACAGAAAAATGGAGACAAAAACGCAGACAAAAGAAATCGCTTCATAGGTTTTTCGGGCGAGGTTGTTACAACTTACAAACTGCTTCAACTCATGCGGGGGTATTCAAGGCGAACTTCCACAGTTGCGGTGTCCAATCGCCGGTTTGCCAGCCGTCCTTTGTGGCAAACTCACGCACTCGCAGCTCGTTTTTATCAATCTCGATGTGAAGAAACGCCTGCGCCGGGCCGCTGAAATGGCCGGCGTTATCGGCGTTTAAAAACGGCACGCCATCAGCGGCGCGCTCATCTTTAGTGCCATTCCAGCGCGCAATCTTCCGCACATGCGTGTGACCGCAGAGCGTTGCAGCGACACGATACGGCTTTATGGTTTGGTAAAAAGCCTGCGCATCGCCATAATCCCACTCGTTATGGATGACTTTGTCGTCTGGCACTACCTCTGAATAACGATGCACGTCCACGTGATGGACAAGGACAATCGGGCGACCGCTTGTGCCAACATGCTCAGCCAAATCTTGCCGCAGAAATGGCAGGCTGCCGAGTGGCGCATAACGGCGCTTGCGGGTTACTTCGGGCGCGTCACCCACGGTAATGCCCAGTGCGACAAAATGCACTCCGGCCCAGTCCCACGAATAGTGCAGGCCATTTTCGGAAGCGTTAGTAATACCTCTACGCCGCTTGTTGCGTGCTTTAATTTCAAGAATGACTTCACCGCCACCGTGCGGGCTGTCGTGGTTGCCATGCACCTCACGCACTGGCCAACGCAGTTTTCCATCGCCTCCATTTAGTCCATAATCCGCCAGAAACGCAGCCAATTCGGTCGGCACCATTTTCACCTTCGGGCCACCCTTATCGCCGTTGTCTATGATGTCGCCATCATGAACAACGCCATGTGGAATCGGAACCGTGTCGCCACCGGCAGCAGCGGAAATAGCAGTTCCCGGCAATTTGTTAAGCCAATCAACGAGCCGCGCGTTATAGAGAACCGAGGTTTCGTTCATTTTGGAAAAGTCAGCCTCATCGGCGCAGTAATGTGTGTCACCAACCAGGAAAAACGAAGCTGTAGTAGGCGAAGGATTTAAGCTCTCGTCAGCAAAGGCACGGACAGGCAAACCAAGGGCAGCAGACGCGAGGGCAGCGTCGCGGATAAATTGACGGCGTGTTGACATGATTTTGCGGTTGGCAGATGCGCAGCAATGCGCCGTTGCCGCAAGCTCCATTTTGAGTGGTATTTGCAGTATATTCTTAATTTCGTTGGACATTGTTGCACTTCTCGCCTCATTCTTTGCTTTATCCTCTTGAAGATTTTCATTTACTATGAATATGATTCAAGTTTCCGCTCACGGTCTGCGCCGCGAGGAAACTGCCGGTTTTATTATTGATAGGCCTTATGGTTTAGGTAACTATTTGCTGGTGCGTTTTCACTCGCTGATGGAAGTGCTGACAGGCCAAGGCCTGGTCTTGGCCGAGCCGGGTTGCTGCATTCTTTTTTCGCCGGGGCACCCGCACTGGTATCGCGGAAGAGCGGGCGCCTGGGTCAACGATTGGATGCATCTCGAAGGCAGGGCTGTATCTGAAATCGCGGCGCATTATGCTTTGCCCCTGGACACGCTGCTGGCGCCCGGCGACACACGCTTTTTTCCCCGTATATTTGAGGAGATTGCGCACGAGCAGCACCATGCTGAAGACAATTGGGAAGAAGCAGTTGAATTACTGGTGCGCCAACTTCTATTGAAGTTGGCGCGGGCGCGCGGTGATTCGGCAAGACGCTTTTCGCCTGCCGAAGCCCAGCATCTCCCAGCGTTGCGTGCGCTGCGGCGACACGTTCACGAGCAATTGGCGAGGCATTGGACAGTAGGTGAAATGGCCGCAAACGTTGGCCTCAGCCCATCACGCTTTGCAGCGTTATATCAATGTTTTTTTGCCATCAGTCCCATAGAGGACTTATTGCGCGCTCGCTTACAGCACGCCGAAAACTTATTGACAAACCGGGCCATGTCGGTGAGTGAAGCGGCGCGGCAGAGCGGTTTCGCAAGCGTGCATTATTTCAGTCGGGTGTTTCATCAACGCATCGGCTGCGCGCCAAGTGACTATCACCGGCGTGGCAAACCTCGCTGAGCCTTTAAGGTCTACGCATTTCCCGCTACATGAATTCCTGAAGGCGCTGGCAGAAACCAGTTGGTGAGAATCTTTAGGGCTATGGTGTGCGGTTGCTCAGCTTAAGGCTGTCTAAATAGTAAAGGGTTTTATGGTTGCAGGACCGACGAAGCCGAACCAGTCCTACATTTTCCAGTTCGCTGTAGGGATTACAGGGATTACAAAGACGCTAACTTCTTTGAGCAGAGAAAATAGACTAAAGCAGAAGAGCGTCATGATTGATTCCGAAGCGACTTTTAAAGCCCGGTTAAACAGAATGCGGCGTTATAATCTTTTCCATGAGTGCCTCGGTAACCACATACTACCTGGAAATGGTAACACCACAAGATCTACGCGCCGCTTACTCAAATAATCCAGAACTCCAAGTTCTTCAGGCGCAAGTGCCCTGCCCACTATTTAACAGATTTCTCTATGAAGTCGTTGGCAAAGCATGGTCGTGGACGGACAAACTGAACTGGTCGGAAAAACAATGGTTGGATTATGTGTGCCGTTCTGAGTTGCAAACATGGGTCGCCTATCTTTCGGGCACACCTGCCGGATATTTTGAGTTGGAGAAGCAAAGCGAGAGTGTGGAAATTGCTTATTTCGGTTTGCTGCCTCAATTTATCGGGCGAGGCATTGGCAGCCATTTACTGACGCGCGCGATTGAGCAAGCATGGCAAATGCAGGCTCAACGTGTTTGGGTCCACACTTGCACGCTTGATCATCCGAACGCCTTGTCTAATTATCAAGCCAGAGGTTTCCACGTTTTCAAACAAGAGACAGCCTAAAGGCAATCGAAACCACTGGGTGGGGATTGGAAAGAGCTTTTCCTTTTGAAGGATAAAATATTAGTCGGGTTGCCAATAGCGTCCATCGG
>DASWNL010000322.1:0-15469 GCA_036399215.1 Abditibacteriaceae bacterium | reverse complement strand
TGCCAAATGGCAAAAGCGTTTTTGTTTTCAAATCAGCGAACTCTTTACTTCTTTTCTTCAAACTTCAGCGAAGCCGAGTTAATGCAATAGCGCAGGCCGGTGGGTTGTGGGCCATCGTCAAAAACGTGGCCTAAGTGCGATTCACAACGCGCGCAATGCACTTCGGTGCGCGTGGCTCCGTAAGACGTGTCGGTTTCGGTTTCGACATGCTCTTCGTCGGCGGGCTTGTAAAAGCTGGGCCAGCCGGTGCCCGAATCGAATTTAGTTGCGCTTTCAAATAAAGTCGTGCCGCAACCAACACATTTATAAACGCCCTCTTTATGATTGTCCCAGTATTCGCCGGTGAAGGCGCGTTCCGTGCCCTGCTGGCGTGCCACACGATACTGTTCGGGCGTTAGTTCGGCCTTCCATTCGGCATCTGTTTTTTCGATTTTGCTCATTTTCGTTCCCTTTTTGGCTGATCTTTCCGCCAATACGCTCCAACTTTGAGTTTGCACATCGGTTTCAATCGCTGCTCGCGTGCCGGCGCCGTTTTTAATTTCGTAAGGGACACGCAGTTTCAAGCTTTTCACACGGCAATCGCGCCCGCCGTCATCGCAATAAATTACCGAAGCTGCAATGACAACGGCACCTCTGCCTTCCCCCGCACTGGCAAAAGTTAAAGGTAAAGGCAATTTAAAAGCGGCGCCGTTCACCGGCATTCTGCTGGTCAACAGCAAGCCTCTGCCTTCCACGCGGGCAAAGAATCTTTGGGGCGAACCTGCATTTAAGTGATAGCCTTGCGGCAAAACGGCCTGAAAGGCAATTTCGCCACTCGCTTTTGGCGCTAATTGCAGACTGTTCATCTTCACGATTTCGGTTTTCACCGTGTTATCTGCTTTTTGCGCACTATTATCCGGCGCAGCATGGCTGGCATTGCCAATTAAGCGCGGCGCAAATGTAACCGCCACAAAACCAACAGTGCAAATGGTTAAAGTGCGTTGGGGCCAACTCTGATTCATTCTTTTCTCCTGTGCTTCTCGTCCGCCTATCTAACACCATTAAGCAATGATTGGTTCCCCTTGAACTGCTTTTGTGTTCCTCATTTTGTTGTCGTGTTTTCCAATTCCAGATCATCAAGAAACACATCTGTCGCCACACGGGCATTGGAAACAAAGCCCAGCCATTCAAGTGTTTTCCATTGCGGATTGCATGGAAGCCCGGCGAATTTTTGAGGTGCCTGATTCGGCAAAATGACCGTTAAATCCCACTTACCATCGGCTTCTGCGCCTAACTTAGAGTTGATTTCATAACGCACCCACTGTTTAATTGGAATATCCATTACGGGCTTGTTGTTTACCAACAGTTTTCCATTACGCACCGTAAAGGAGGGGCCGGTTAAATACGGCGCCGATTTGTCGCGCCACTCATGATAAAAGTCGGCGCTCTCGTCTACGCGCAAGGCAAAAGCGCAGCGCGTGGTGCCGTTTACATGATGTGGTGAATAGTAAAAATGAGGCGTATAGGACTTATCGAAATCCGGTGCATCCTGCACTTTCAAACTGCGCTGTCCCGAAAGAGCCGCTTCGTCCGTCACGAAAATAGACTTGCGCTTTTCAAGGCCAAGGGTGGCTTCAATGGCATCAAAGCCGACTGGCAAGGCATCAAAATTTTCTTTTAATTTCAAAGGCGGCTCCGGCGGCGCGGGTGGTGCGATTTTCAAGGCCGGCATGGGCGATGCTGCGGCTAAAGCCTTCCATTTCACATCGCCGTAAACACCCGCTTTCGTGTAATCGAATGGCTTAAAACCCATCTGCAAAGCGGGCGAATTCAGCTTCAGGCGAAAATCAAATTTCGCGGCATCCATGAATAGCGGATCAGCGACTTGCGAACCTGCATCTTTGCCCATCTGCTGCCATTCGCCAAAGCTTTTGCCTTTGTAAAAAGCGATTGGCTTTCCATCGGTGCGCCAGTAGAGATTATTGTTGATTTTATAGTTGTCGCCTTCCCAATTCGAGCCAAAGAGCGGCGCATCGCCAAAGAGAACGATGTTGTGATGAATATCGAGCGTCAGATGCTCTGGTTCGGGCCGCGTGCGCATCAACTGCGCTCCTGTCCCAAATGCAAAAATGTTGTTGCGAATGGTGTTTTCCTTGCCGTAATGCTGATGAAAGCCGGCGCTTTTGGTGTTGTAAACCAAATTATTTTCCATGGTGATGCCGGTTGAGCCTTCATCGGTATAAAGCCCCCAGCCTCCATACGAATGCGAGTAAATATCATGCACTACATTGTTGGAAACTGTGGTGCCTTCGCTGGGGCCCAGGGTGTAAACCGCGCCCATATCAGACAAAACGCCCTGCCCGATGTGATGAATGTGATTGAACTCTATTTTATTGCGCTTGGCCGGGCTTTCGGCATAACCCCAACGCCATCCGACCGAAATGCCGGAATAAAGAAAATCGCCGATGTCATTGTGCGTGACCGTGTTATCACCGCTGTGCCCAATCCACACCCCAATACCGGCGGGAAACAAACGCCCGCCCTGCTGGATAATGTTGTTATCGGCGAGATTAAAGCCGGTTTGATTAAATGCCTCTTTGGGAATCTGCATTTCGCCAAAGCGAATGCCGCCGGCGCCCAAATCGTGCAACTGACAGCGCACAATGCGATTATTAGTGCAGCCACGCCGCAGCCAGATACCATACAAACTGGTGCCCGAAACTTCGCAATCTTCAAAGGATAAATTCCGTGCCCCGTCAGCCAAAATCTGCGCTTCAACTCCTGCCGAAGCTTGATGATTGCCTTCGCCTTTATCCGGTAAAACGCGTCCTGCGTGCCGCAACTTTAAGCCTTTGAAGCTAATGTTTTCAACCCACTGCCCATTTTCCGGCGCGCCTTGAAAAACTAAAAACTTATCTGTAACCGGCGCGATGACTTCGGCAGCCTGGATGTTTTCACCAGGGCGCGGCTTGTAATATAAAGTGCCCGCGCGCGATAAAAACCATTCGCCCGGTGTATCTAAGGCACCCTGATAGTTTTCGAGAACGTAACGCGGCGCGCCCCAGTTGAATAGCGGGCGATACATTTTATTGGAAAGATAAAGCGTATTATCGTCAGCGATTTGCAGCACGCGATGCTGCGAACGCTCCCAGGCGTGATACATCAAAATGTTCACGTCTTTGAGTTCGTCAGCATTTAGATTCTTGAGCGGTGCAATATCTGTTTCGCGGGCGCCAAAGGCACTGTTGGGAATATCGGCAACCGGCAGCGGCGCTTTCTCGGAAACGGGGGCTTTATTGGCCGCATAAAAATACCATTCATTGGGTGTGCGCGCCCGCATCGCGCGCTTGCCATTGATCCATAACTGCTCGAACTTTTCTGTTCCCGCTGGCGCTTGCCAGATGCCGTTTGCTCCCGGCGTCCAGCCACTAATTCTGCGTCCGCCTTCGATAATTACCGATGCGCCCGGCGCGGCTTCATAACTAATTGGCGCCTCTTTGCTGCCGCTATCCTGCGGGGTAAACGCAATGGCTTCCGCCAACGAATAAATACCGGCAGAGAAAACGACACGCACCGGCTGAGTAATCGGCCCACGCGCCTTTAAATTGCGAATCGCATCCCGCGCCTGCGCCAGCGATTTCACCGGGCCATTTGGCGCCACGTTGATTATCACATCAGCACGAGCAGTAACTGAGAAAACTGGCAGCAAAACACAAAGCAGAAGTTTCTTCATGGCAATCTCAGTTTGCCAGAGATGGTGTATTTATGGCCGCAACACGATTAAGCTTGTATGTTGAGAGGTGGAGTCAGAGACGCACGGACTCACCCGCCGCCGGAAGCGTAGGCTTGGAGCGAGGAACGAGCGCAGTGAACGAGGCCGTAGGCGTTGGGGTGCATCGCCTTGTTCGACCGTTGTCAGACGGCTTATCAGTAAGGTTCTGACAAACCCCAAATCCAGCCGTATTCTATTTTAATTGAGTTCGCGCGCCAATATCTTTCAGCTTTGGAGTCCACCAAAACTGCTGTGCTTCATTAGCTCTTGGCAAGTTCAGAACTTGCGGTGGGATTTTCTCCGTTGGTTTAAGGTCTCTTGCGTCCACGATTATGAGCCGGTGCGTAGTCACTGGATTTAGTTTGGTTCTCAGGCCGAAGGGTTGGTTAGGATTTACTGAGATGTCAACTTCCATCCGCCAAGTTATTTTCTTGAGAATTGTAATCTTTCCATCAGATAAACGTTTCGCTGCCAACCAAACAGTAAATCTTTGGTCTCGCTTTATGTGCTGTAACTCCAGCTTTCCGTTCCCACGCTTTCCATCTGGGGGCAGTGGCTCCTGCAAACCTACGGTTACGTCAAAGTTGTCGTCTGTAACAACTTCAACATCCCAATTTGTGGCTCCTGCTTCTACTATTTGGCGCTCGTCGTTGTTATGAATCCAAGGTAAGTCCGCCCCGCTGGAATCGTTGATAGGTAAATTAGGGACTTCCCAACTGGAATACGCTCTTGGGTAATCCATACGCAGGTTGATAAAGTCCACCTGCTGAATAAAGCCGATTGTGTAGCTATCGGCCATTGGCGTTGTGCATCTTACGGTTGCATTAGTAGTGAAATATGAAGTAATGTAGCGCAGGTGATTCGGAATCTCAATGACTGTCGTTGGATTGCTGCTAACATTTGCGACACAACTTACAACCTCAAACTTGGCTTCCGGTGTTACGACTCGTGAAGGTGATTGTGCCTGAGTCGGAGAAGGCACCAACACAGGAACGGATAGAAGAACAGCTACTACCAGCAGTAATTTTCTTGTCTGGTTAATCATTCTTTTACAATTTTTCAGAGTATCACTTCCCGAAACGCTGCGCGCAACGGTTGAACGACAAGCTCACCCGCTGTAGGCGGTCAGGTGCAGTTCCTTGTTGGCCTGCTGTTAAACTGCCGTGGATGCTGATGCGTCGCAAAGTGCTGTTCACTTTGGATGAGATTTGACCACGAAACGCGTAGCGATAATGACAAATAGGCCAACGATGAACAGGATAGCGCCCGGAGCTGCATCGGAAATGCTGCTTTGCAAGCCCAAACCTTTTGCAACCCAACTTGTTGAACCCGTGACACCATGCAGGAACAGAATGATGCCACCAATCATAGAAACTAAGCCGAGCAATAAACCAACTAATGAATAAATGAATTGGTATCGGACTGTGTCGCGCCATAGCTCCCGATCACGGTTGGGGATTCGTGATGGCGTAATGACGCAGTTATCAATATGACCTATTTCCCGCCGAAATCGTGCCAATTCTTCTTTTAGTCCTTGCTCGCTGAGAGCATTAGGCTCGTCTTTGGATTTTTTTTCATCAGCCATGGTTTCCTAAACCTCTTTCTCTTACTATGACCTACAATTACACCGCGCAGCAGGCCAACGTTTGAACTCACCCGCCGCTGAGGCGTAGAGACGAAGGAGCGGAGCCGTAGGCGGTCAGGCGCAGTGACTTGTTGGGCTGTTGTTGGTGGATTTTATGGCTACACTCATAGGAAATACGACTTGGGAAACATTATTTACCCTTGACGGCGTTAGCGCTCTGAGGCGTTGACAATGCTTGTGGCGCCATCTGTTGCATAGTATGCCCTGTAGCTCTTAATTCATCTGTAAATAGCCTGTAAACTTTCCAAGCCCCAGTAATTAAAACTAACACCCAGAACATCATAAAAATAACTGGCACGGCTGAAGCAAATCGCAAACTCTGAATGTGTTGAGTATCGTCACGAGGTGGCAAATAATTTTTCAGATTAAAACAAGATAATAGCCCATTTTGCAGGCCAATACGTTGTATTGCGGCATTGATAGCAGGAATTATAAATGACGAAAGGAGAATCCCCAAGGAAGGGATTGCAAAATAAGGGAGAATACAGATTTCCGAGAAAGGCTTTACGCTACTTGCTGAAATAGCAAAAGCAGTCACCAAAAAGGATTGTGATGCTACATACCAAGACACTCTGTTATTGAGTAAGTCATGTTGAAATCTGACCTCCTCACGGATAAATTTAACCTGCTCGAAATTTTCTGATGTGACCTCACTTATAGTATCGTTTGGCATAAATCAGTTCTCCATGTTGGGTATTTTGCCACTCAGTGGAAAGGATTATGACACGCAACGCAAGCCGCGCGCAAGCGGCACAACAATATTATTAGACCGCAAATCTGCGGTCTAATCCCACATTTTACGTTTGTTTCCGCGTGTAAAACCGCAATTCATAGGAAGCGGTATAACACCACAAATTGAGGAGTTATACCGCGCGTGATTTCATCGCTGTTCAACCAAAGTGCGCACCATGCCGGCGATGTCTTTGGGGGTCATGGTCATCTCCATCAAAGCACCGTCCATGATCAATGTCCATTTGGTGTCCACAGTTTCAAAAGAAGTGCGGTTTTTGAAGTGCGAGGACATCGGTTCAAGGATGAAAGTGCCTTCGGACGAAGGATAGATTTCGACGCGCTCAATTTCATAGAGTGCGGCTTGCCAGGGCAGTTGGTTGGCGCGTTGATTGGGCGCGGTGAAAAACAATCGCTCGTTAGTAATGGTTAAAACGCCATGCCCTTCGCGGTTCCAGGCGGGAATGCCGGCTTGCGTAACAAGCGTGCATTTTTGGGCGGCCATTTCCCAGCGCAGAGTTTCACCGGTGCGCAGCGGCGTGCGAATGTTATCCAGAGGCAAAACGACAAAGCGGCCCGGCGTATTGACCCAATCTTGCGCGCCTGAAGCGGCGGCCATGCGTTTAATGGGAATAAAGCCGCCAATAACCGATTGCTTTAAAAGCTGACGCATTTCATCATGCATGCCTTCGCGGCGACGGATTTCCGCAGCTTGCAGTTGGCTGCGTTCCAGAGAGCGCGTTTCCTGCAAGCGCGAGAGTTCACGGTTCAGTTCGATAATCTCCGCTTCAGTCGGCGCACCATTGGCGCGGCGATGCCAATCGGGCGCCGGCAAGACGTTATTAACAAACGGCACTAAATTTTTCTGCGTGGTATACACCAGGCGCAGAGCGTTGCCGGCGATGTCGAATTCGGTATGGCATTGCGGGCACACCAGACCGGGGTTGGGGCTGCGCTTGCCCGCCGATTTGTAATACCACGCCATTAAGGACACGGGCACGCCCAACCATTGTTTGGCCCAATCAGGAGGATCGTTGCCCGTCGCTACCAAAGTCAACGCTTGTTGATTCACCTCGTAGTCATATTCAGCGCGACAAAACGAACAGGCGTGCGTCCCCGCACGAGCTTGCAAGTCGCCGGATAGACGTGCCCAAACCGGACGTGACAACGCCTGTCCCTGCATCTTCGCCCACACGCCGTAAGGATCGGCAGGCGCGTGCATTAGTTTCAGTTTGCCGTTCTCTACGGCATCAAACTGTGCCTGACAGTAATCGCATTGAAGACTATCCCCACCACGTCCGGCTAAGCGGCGCCATTCGCTGACTTGCAGAGTTTTGCCTTTGTATTGTTCGCCGATGCCCTGCACATCTATGCCTACTTTGTGCAGCGTGGCGCGATGGCCGCTCACTATATCCCATTCGCTATTGCATGAAGGACACACCAACCAAATATCAGCGACCAAACCAAACTTACGTCGCTCTTCTTCTTGCAAGGCTGCGGTGCGACAAACCGGGCAGGTCATGGATAAGCCATCATCTGTTTGCAAAGCGCCCTGGCGGCACACAGGGCAATGCGTCAGTTCCCATTGGCGACGCTGCAATTTCACCTGGCGGCAAATAGGGCAATCGCCGCTGGGTTGGGCCGTGACGTGAATTAACTTCACAATGCGGCAGCAAGGGCATTGGCCTTCAAGACCGGTGCTGGCGCGAGCGCCTTTGGCACGCAACTCTTCAATCTCGTGGATGCGCTTATCATGCTGGCTGGCTAAAGGTGGGATAGGTGAACCGAGTTCAGCGCGAATCGCTTCAATGCGCGGCCAATACGGATTGGGCAGCGTAGCAATGCCAGCCGGTGGCGTCATGCGATGCTGCGCTTGAGGCCGGGCTGATTGATTCTGCGGGGTTTGCGGCAATGCAGAAATAGTTGGCGCAGCAGGCGGTGCTGCGATTTGCATTAAGGGCCGCTCGCAACGCTCACATTTGGCCCCGGCATCCGGCGCAGCGGCAGTGCGATTCACAAAGCCACAGGTTGGGCAGGCTGTTTCAACCGGATAACGGGCGGCACTTAAATCGGCGCGCAGGGCAGCAACATTCGCATGACGTTCGTTCGGATTAATTTTGATGGCGCGCAGAATCAGGGTGTCTGTCAGCGGTGAAATGGCGAAATTCATCATGCGCGGGCTTTTGGCGCGCATGGTTTCCAGTTGCTGTGGCTCGGTTGGATCAAGGCCGGTCAGCAAGCGATAAAGCGTCATGCCGAGTGCTAAAATATCGGTGCGCGCATCCGGTTGTTGCTGCTCTTGCGACAGAACCGGCGCATAACCTAAAGTGCCGGCGCGTTGGCCGCTGCCAAGTGGCATCGTGCCGTAAGCGCCAACCACCGTTGAAGGTTTGACCAGGCCAAAATCTATCAGCATGGCCTGATTGCTCTCAGCCTTGATTTTAATGTTAGCCGGTTTGATGTCGCGGTGCGAAAAGCCTTTGGTATGAACGGCGGCCAAGGCATCACACACTTGTAAAGCCCAGTCGAGAACTTCGGTTTCTTTTAATGGCTTGTTGCCGTTTTTTTCGAGACGCACTTCTAAATCGTCGCCTTCGATGAAATCCATCAACAGATAAAACCGCTCGTGAATAACTTGCAGTTCAGCGCCGTGATCAGGACACTGGCGCTTTCCTTTAAAAGTGCGCCCGCAAATGGGGCAGGCCAGCCAGGTGCCTTTTTCAAAATCAAAGTGTGCGGCGGGAATATGAGGATGGCGAATAGTGCCGAGCAGAAAGCTTTCTTCTTGAAACATGCGCAAGGCATCGGCGCGTTCGCTCAGGCCGGTTTGCGCATCGTCCAAAACATGCATCTCTTTGCACGCTAATGTAAGAGTATGCGCGCCGATGGTTTCTTCCACGCGATAAACCGTGCCAAACGCGCCGCCGCCCAACACTTCCCGAATAGCGTAGCGTTCTTTGATGACATCGCCGATTTCATGGCGCAGAGCAAGCATGGGAAAAAGTAAGCAGGATGCAGGAGGCCGGTTTACTGCCGTCCGCTGTCTGCCTCCTGCCGACCAACTTCTATGTTATCAATCAAGCGTATATTGCCGACGCGCGCGGCGATAAGAACACGCGCCGGGCCTTCCAGCGTGTGCAGTGGAGCTAAGGTCTGTGGATCAACAACCGTTATATATTGCACGCTGATTAACGGCTCGGCATCGCAGATTTCCTGCATGGCACAGCCTAAAATCGTTACATCGCGTTCGCCATTTTGCGCTAATTCACGCCCTTTGCATAAAGCGCGATAAAGCGCCGGTGCTGCTTGACGTTCGGCTTCATTTAAATAGGCATTGCGGCTGCTAAGAGCCAACCCGTCGCTTTCGCGCACAGTGGAAACCGGCGCGACTTCTAAAGGGAAATCTAAGTCGCGCACCATCTGTTCGATGATCTTTAGTTGCTGATAATCTTTCTCGCCAAAATAAGCCGCCGTCGGGCCTACAATATTGAAAAGCTTGGCAACAACCGTCGCCACGCCGCGCATATGGCCGGGCCGAGTGACGCCTTCCCAAACCTCACCCAAAACCGCGACTTCCACAAAAGTGTGCGGCACACCCTGCGCCGCATGCCCGTTGGTAATGCCGGTGCCATACATCGCATCGAGTGGAGGTGCAAATAGTGCATCGCAACCCGATTGGCGCAGCAAATCGCAATCGCGCTCAAATGGGCGCGGATACTTTTGCAGGTCTTCGTTTGGGCCAAATTGCAGGGGATTTACAAAAATAGAGGCGACAAATTTAGAGTGTTCCTGGCGCGCACGGCGGCATAATTCCAGATGCCCTTCGTGTAACGCACCCATTGTGGGCACAAAACCAATGGTATTCCCCTGGCACTTCCACTGCGCGCACAGCGCTTGCATTTCCTGCGGAGATTCGATGATTAGCATGATGTCGTTTGAAAATGGACATCATTAATCATAACGCATCAGACCGCACATTATGGATGAACTATAGACGAATTAAGGCTTGACTTTATCGGCCATTAAGTCGTCAAAGCGTAGCGGAATGCCGGAATAAGGGGCGCCAATTAAAGAAGCGCGGCCCGATGGCGGCGCCTCACTGTCCGTCCATTCAATTTGCCAGGTTTCCGGCTCTTTTTCGCCGTCCGGCCAGGCACGGCCCTGCACTTTCCACTGGCCGTTTTCGCCTGGACGCGCCTGAATTCTTAAACGTGTCCAGCTTTCGCTTTTCCATTCAAAGGGCACATCCGCCTTGATCATTTCATCCTTCAAAATCTCCAACTTACCGGCGGCAGGCGAAAGGCGCACCTTGTAGCCGCTGATGCCATAAAGCCCAACGCCAAAAGCCGGGGCACGACGACCTTTCTTAGTGCCGAAGAAGCGAGCAGACGCGGTTGAGCCTTCATTTTTAAAGGTCGGGCCATAGAGCAAACCAAACGCATCAATTGGTTCGGCGGGCAGTTCAATCAAAGTGTTGTCGGCATCTTTCACAACTAAAAAGTCGCCGCCCAGCACCAGAAATTCATCAGGCAGTTTTCCGGCTTCCAGCTTTTGCAGATCGTTTTGATAAAGCGGCCCTGTTGCTTGCGTCGCTACAGCCGCCTTAACAGGGGCAGTTTTGGTGGCAACGGGTTTTGCTACTGGTTTTGTTGCAGATGTGGTTACTGGCTTTGCTGTCTTTGATTTGGCTTTGACAGGTGTAACCACTTTCTTAGTGGATGTTGCTTTTGGTTTTGCTTTGCTTGTTTTCGCGGGCGCTTTGGCCTTTGAGGTGGGGGCCGTTGTAGCAGCCAGCACCGGCGCACCAAGAGCGACACTCAATAATAAAGTTTTAAAAGCGATTTTTCGCATGATGGATTCCCTTTTGTTTTTCAAGAAGATTCAAGAGGTTCAAGACTTATCGTTCGATAAGAAAGTTCGATGTTTGAAACTCTTTATTCGTTGCGCAGGGCTTCTAAAAGGGCGCCGCGCAAGGCGAATTTCGTGGCGATATATGTCCAGAACAACGCCGAAAGAGCAATAACCAGCAAAGTCAGTATTAAACCCGATGGTGTTTGTGCGCCTTTCAAAGACGGAATAATGGCGAGCAAACCGGCGGCAACACCGATTCCCAAACCAGTCAAGCCCAGCGCGGCGTGCTCGATGAAAATCAAGTTTTGCAATTTCCCCTGTTCCCAACCAACGGCACGCAGCAAGGCCAGTTCGCCGCGCCGCTCCAACACGTTGCGCAATACCACAACACCCAATCCGGCACTGCCCAGTAATAAGCCCAAACCACCCAAGGCTTGAAAAATGGACAGGTAAGTGTTTTCGACATTTTGGAACAGCGCGAGGCGGCGCGGCGCCGGTGTCACTTCAAAACCAAAATCCTGCAAGCCCTGCGTTAACTCTTCGCTGGATGCGATGATCTTCGTAGGCGCCACGTCAATTAAAAAATGGCGGTAGCCCCCCGCTGAGGGAAAATGTTGGATGAAGTCTTTTTCATTGATAATCAGCGCACCCTGCAAAATCGTTTTCTTAACCAGGCCGACAATCTGAACGCGAAAAGGCTTGCCATCTTCAGCAACATAATCCAAAGTCGAGCCAACGCCCTTACCCAATCCCCACATAATAGTGTTTTCATCGCCAATCGCGGGAACGGCATCGCCATCGGCTTTTTCAAGGGCTGTCCAATCAAAGCCAAAGGCTTTGCGCTTTTGCAATTCTTGTGGGTTCACACCCCATAACTGCGGCGTTTGGGCGCGGTTTAAATTCAGGCAACTGGCGTCATCGCCGGCGCGCACGCGAAGGGGCACAAACCCTGCCTCGACTTCTTCCAGAGCAAACTTTTCACGCGCTTGTTTGCTGTTTAAATCTTGATAAACCGGTAAGGCGCTTTCGGCCCATAAGGCAAAACCACCGGTTCCCGAATCACGCCGTTGTAATGATTGATCGCTTTGCGGATCCTGGCGAAAAGCACCCACCGAAGCGATTAAAAAACTGGCGCATGACAGCAAAATAATAACAGCTAAACTGCGACCTGAACGGCGTCTCAAGTTGCGCAAAGCAACGGTTTTGGCCGTCGTTGCCAGCGCTTGCGGTGCTTTGGACAACCACGAGTAGCCCCAACCACATAAAGCGAATAACAGTAGAAAACCAGCGCCAAAAAACAACCCTGCCTGGCTTTGAGAAGGCTGAACTGAACCTATAATCACCAAGCCTAATGCTGCCACAAACGCAATTGGGAACAAAAAGCGACCTGCTTGAGCGAAGCGACTTTTACCGACGCTCAGGTTCGATGCATCCGCTATTCCTCCGCTCAATAAAACACGGGCCGGCGTTACGCCCTGCTTGCGCGCTACAAGCCAAATGGAAAACAGCGCCATCACAACCGCGCCAAAAATGCCACCAAGAAACGAAACTGGTGCCGCATGAAATTGCAGTTCGGCAGTTGCAGTAGCGCCCTGCCATACGCTGTTTAAGCCGTTCAAAACGGCGCGAGTATAAAGCAACCCCAAAAACGCACCGGGCACAGCGCCTGAAAACGCTACGATTAAGCCTTCGGTGAGCAACAAACGCCGCACAACTTTGGGCGTGAAACCTAATGCCAACAGAGTTCCGATTTCGCGGGCACGATTTTCCGCGTTGAGGGCAAACAGTAACGCGGTTAAAAGCAGTGCTGAAACAATCAAGAAGAAGCTAAAAGCAATGAATAACCCACCAAAATCAAAACCCTGCGAACCGGCAGCTAAAGCGTCGGTGCGCACCGTCATAAAGTGCAAACCAAGCGCATCGGGCCGCGCCGATTGCAAAATCTTAGCTTCCATTTCGGCTTGATTGGCACTTAAGGGATAGCGCACCGCCGTGATTTCGCCCCAGCGATTTTTGAATAAATCGGCAGCGATACGTTGAATCAAAAACGCTTTGGGAGTGCCCTTGTAGGCGTCCCAATACTTTTCATCCTGCGGGCGGATTCTATCCAAATCCACCGACATTCCCGGCTCCCAATCACGGCAGTTTTCCGCGCCGGCAATGCCGGGAAAATCAGGCATTAATGCCGGGTCACGCGCTGCGCCGGAAAGAGGGACTATCGAACGCAGTTTGAGAGTCGCCGCTTTTTCTTGCAGTTGGCGGCGCGGCCCCATCACGAAGTATTTAATGGTTATCTTATCGCCAACTTTAGCACCTAAATCGCGCGCCGCCCATTCGTTAAGGGCAATTTCATTAGTGCCCGTTGAAGGCGGCAAGGGCGAACCGCTAACGCCCGCTACCATCGAATAGGGAATGCTACGCCCGCGCGCGGCAATGCCGTTGACAAAATAAGTTGTTACAGGTTTAGCGCCAGACTGCGATAGTGCAGCATCGGCAATCAAGGAGTCGAGAAAGACGCGCTGTGTTCGTAGTTCTAAGGCGTTCTGCGAGGGAATCTTTTGCCAGTAGGCGCCGGTGTCTTCAATAGAAAAATGATTAGTCAAAGCCGCTTCGGCTGCTTCTTTGGTAGTGCCACTTATCAAAATCTGGTTGGCGCGCCCTTTTTGTTCAACCGCCGCTTGCAGGGTTTCAAGACCAACGAAGGCGTTGTAAGGCGGCACCTGATTGGCCTGCAAACTGAAACGGCCAAAGCCTGAATCAGGCAAAATTTTCTTGACTTCGAGAACTAAGGCTGCCACGCTTTCTTCATCACGCGACAAAGGCGCATCGCGGCCTAAAAATGTTGGTTTTTCGACGCGAATCACGACTTGATCGCCAGTTTTCGCGTTCAACTGCGCGGCTAAGCGCTGGTTGAGAATCACGCCATCGCCGGGGTCACTTATTTCGTTGCCCAATTGCCAAAACGTTTCATTTACACCACACACCTGCACCCCGTTGGCGCGCTCTTTACCATCGGGAGAAGCCGCCGTTCCCGTTAGAATCAAAGCGGGTGCAGTAGTAGTCTTCAAGTCATTACTAACTTCTTCGGCTAACTGCGCGCGAAATAATCGCTCATGTGGCGCCAAAGCTAAATCAATCTTCCCCAGACGCGCGAGCGCCATCTGCCGCAACGAATAACGCACGCTATCACCAGTTGCTAAAGCGCCGGTGAGAATCGCGGCGGTTATCATCGCGCCCAATGCAACACCTAACAAGGCACGGCGATGAAACCAAAAATTACGCCAGGCTAAACGACGAAGGTTCATGAGGATTTATTGAGTCTGACTGAGCACGCCCTGATGCAACGCATAGCGAGCAGGCAAAAGAGATGCTAAGGCCGGGGCGTGGGTGACGACAATCAAAGCCACGCCCTCTTCGCGGTTAAGTTCCAACAAAAGACTGGCTAAATTTTCCGAGGATTTTTCATCAAGGGCACCGGTTGGCTCGTCGGCTAACAGCAACTTCGGTTGATTGATTAAAGCGCGCACAAGGGCCACGCGCTGCCGCTCGCCGCCCGAAAGCTGGCCGGGAAAGTGACTTAAGCGTTGGCTTAACCCTACCCGCTCCAGGAGGTGCCGCGCGCGATCTTCCTGTTCTTTGGAGATATTACCCTGCGCCAAAAGAGGAATTAAAACATTTTCGAGCGCGGTGCATTGCGGCAACAGGTGATGTAATTGAAAAACAAATCCAATGTCCTTATTGCGCACACCAGCCAATTCGTTTTCGCTTAGTTGCGAAAGCTCACGGCCATTCAAAACAACGCTGCCGGAATCGGGTTTGTCTAAAGCGCCAATGAGATTGAGAAGTGTGCTTTTACCACAACCCGATGGCCCCATAATGGCGCAGGCGGCACCTGCGTCCAGTTGAAAATTCACTTCGCGCAAAACCGGCAATTGCTCGTAATTCTTAGAAACGTTTTGCAAATTCAACATGAGAGTTCAAGGTTCAGACTTTCACCCACCGCTTAGCTTTCATTTCAAAGCGCGGCAAAGTATTTTCCGGGACGGTTTCAACGGGAATGCGCAAGGCAAAAGCGGCGCGCAACGCTTCTTCTAAACTTTGTGCAGCATCCGAAGAAGCAGATTCGATTTGCAAACGCAATTCCGGCATGGCTTGGCGGGTGTCTACTTCAACACGATATTCGACAATTTCATCAAAGCCGCGCACCACTTCTTCAACCGCGCCAGGAAAAATATTAACGCCGCGCACGATAATCATGTCATCAGCGCGCCCCAAAATGCCACCTTCTAAGGACATTTCATGACGCCCACACCGGCAACGCTCGGTCGAGATTTTCACTAAATCGCCGGTGCGGTAGCGAAGCAAAGGCATTCCATCGCGCACCAAATTAGTCAGCACCAGTTCGCCGGTTTCGCCGGTTTCGCCGGGGGAAACCGGCGCACCGGTGTTATCAACGGCTTCGGCCAAATAAGCACTTTCTATAATGTGCAACC
>DASWNL010000321.1:0-2344 GCA_036399215.1 Abditibacteriaceae bacterium | reverse complement strand
GCCGGCGGCGAGCAAACCAAGCGCGCCGTTAGGCTGAAAGCGCGCCCAGCCTTCGTCCACCATTTTGCCGCGCTCTTCGGGGTCGTCCAGCACCTCAACGGCGGGATTCATCGCCAGAGTGCCCATCAAAGTGCCGCCAAACCAAACTGCTGTGCCTACATCGTGAATTGCCTTACTAATCTTGCCCATTTCAGGCCTCCTGAGTCTTTAGAAAATTCGTCTTATGCAAATATAACTCAACACGCGCCAGAGGCGAACCTAAGGCGAGCTTAATACGTTTGGTCGTGTCTGCTTTGTAATGCTATGGCTCAAACCGCGTGCCGAGATGCATCGGCGATTATAAGCCGATGCACTATACAAACAGGACAAAATCGGTTCGAATTGATAAAATCAATATCACTCATCGCACACTTGTTCCTGTCTACTAATCAGCCGATAAGTGTTTATTCGTCGAAAATTCAGACTAACCCCTATTATCCAACATCAATTACATTGTCCGGCAATTCATTAATGTAGCTCGACAATTAGAACTTAGATTACTTAGATTACAATGAACACAAGCGGATATATCCGGTCATGGTTTTGCAACGCTTTGTGGGTGAAGTTTTGGTAAGTGCAGTTTTGCAGGGTCGTTTTCAGACTTATTGTCGTGTCAGTTATTGTAATTGGCAAAATAGATGCATCGACTTGGACGCATCTTCAGAAACGATTATTTCTCATTTGTCGCAATTACTATGGCAAATGAGGAATAGTATTGTGCAGTGACCGGAAAGTAAAAGTTAGCCACAAGACGAAGAGCCAAGTTGGGAATGAATTATGATGAATCAAATTGCTCAGGACAAACAGCGTAGAGAGAGCACCTGCGAAGTGAGTCAGTGTTCTGTTGGTTACCGTGGTTACTTGAGTAACGGCCAGGGTAAAGGCGCCGGGAAATTGCGTCGCGGTTTTACGCTCATTCAACTGGTAGTTTCCCTGGGCGTATTGTCCATGGTGGCCACCATGCTCTTTAATGCTTTTAGCGATGGCCGTTCTACGGCACGTCGCACACAGTGCGATGCCCGCCTGAAAACCATTGCATTGGCGTTGGATGCTTTTCGCCAGGAAAAGAATAAATATCCGACTTCATTGCAGGAACTCAATGAAAAGCATTATTTGCATGAAGAATCTGCTCTGCATTGTCCGATGGACGTGAGAGAGGACGGCACTTACGGCGATTTTTATGCTATTCGCGCTGTGCAAGACCGGGGCGATTTGCCGATTCTGGTCTGTCCGTTTCATGAGAGCCAGGGTAATGCTGGCGAACAAGTTTTCAAAGGTGGCTATACCAAGCAATTTTTAGTGCGTCCCGCGAAGCTTGAAGCCGCCAGTGGCGCCATGATTCTGCGTCCTGGTCAGAGTGCTGTAACCGCTGTGGCGGGCATTGCTTTGCGCGGCGGTGACCGCATTCAAACATCTGAAGGCGGTTCGGCTGTAATTCGCTTTGCCGATAATTCTTCTTGTGAATTAGGCGGCGCCGCTGATGTGACGGTCTTACAGTCGTTTGTTGCCAGTAACGCCGGTTCAACTCTTTACACCATTGTGCGCCAGGGTTTGGGCACAGTTATGTATAAAGTGCATCACGGCTCTAAGTTTGATGTTGCCACGCCAACGGCTACCGCTGGCGCCCTGGGAACAAAATTTGAAATCACTGTGTTCCCCAATGGCACTGGTAGCCTCAGCGTTATTGAAAGCAAAGTCTATGTCAGTGCGCAGCAGGGTTATGCAGAGGTGGCCACTGGAAGAACTGTCCCGCTGGATGTGAAACCAGCGCGTGCTGTGGCTTTGAATCCTAATGCGTTGGCTCCCTCATCAACGTCTACACCAACCCCTGCACCAACGTCTATACCAACCCCCGCACCAACGTCTACACCAGGGTCAGGCGGTAATGATGGTGACAAAGACGGCGATGACGACCATGACAACGGGTCTGGCAACAATGACAAACCCAATAAACCCTAAGGCCCGATCCGTTTCATCCTGATTCAATGTGTGCTTAACATGTTGCAAGGCTAACTGACTTAATTAAAGGCCCGGCTCCGTATTTATCGGAGTCGGGCCTTTAATTATTATTGATGTGTTTGGTGGCTTTCCAGGAAAAGGTGGCGGCACCATGATTCCTAATCATCTAATAGAATGAATTAAGCTGATGTTTAAATAGTGCGCTTTTGTAAAATGATTGCTGCGCCTCTATCATGGATTTTCCCTTGTTTTCTTCTTTTACACCTCGCCTGCGGCAAGGCTTGCTCATCGGCTTATTATGCGGATTATTTTTGCTGTTCGTCCGTAGTTTTAATCGCTGGGAACC
>DASWNL010000320.1:0-3704 GCA_036399215.1 Abditibacteriaceae bacterium | reverse complement strand
GCAATGAATCAAGCTGATACCAAAGAAATTGTTCGCAATGAAGATATGTATTTTCTTTGGAAAGTTCGTCAGCAAACTAAAACTTAGGCTTTCATTGCCGCGCGCATTCGAGAAACGAATCATGCTAAAAGGATTTTGCTCACCGGCCGTGTTGAACTCAAATAAATTTCTTCTGGATCTCCTCCAGTTTCCAGAGCGCTACTGTGCCATGAATTATGCACCACGCTAAGGGGTCAATGGTGATAAATATCTGTCCCAGACCCATAGATGCGCACCCACAAACCTCTGCGTCTGCGACGCTGTGTGTGATGTTTTGACGTTTGAATTTCGCGATAAACTCTCGAACGCTCATGCATTCTTTATCTGATTTTGCCATTGTGACCAGTGTGCAACAGCAGCATAAGCTGAGAGAGATGCCAGATGGGATTCAATGCCAGCCACCCCTGGCCGGCAAGCTTTCCTTCTTCTCGAAGCCTTATGCTAAGTTGCTGTTTATCATCGTGTTTTTGCCGTGCATTCTGCCCATTTGGCTGATTCTTATGCCGTTTCGCCTGGCGCGTAAAGCGGATGGATTTAAAGAACGCTTTAAAGCTAAATCAACGTCCAAAAAGCAGTGACGAGAGGCGCAGTTTTTCAAAAAGGCGCGCTAAAAAGAGCGGGACGGCAATGCAGGCGATTAATCGAAGCATAAAAAGCACAACCAGTAACTTCGCTGAAATGAAGCCGCTAATGAAATGCTTTTCGATTTCCTTTGACATCACGGCCAAAATCACCGGATGCAACAGGTAAATCTGCAAAGAGTAACGCCCCAGCAAGCGCCACAATGGCAAAAGAAAGAACTTGCGGGGTTTCTCGCTCCATAAAACCGCAATGCAAAACAAAAGAAAGCCGGCACCCGAAACATAAATCCATTGGCTGATAGGGTAGGCTGTAGTGCGGACATCAACGCCTTCGGCATCGTGCATGGCATACGAAAGATAATACCAGCCGCCTATCATCGTCAAAATTAACGCGAAAAACCAGCCACGCCGCGCGATGGAAAGCCACCGCTCACTTTGCCCGGCCAGCCAGATGCCTAAAGCAATCGAAGGGATATACCAGAACAGCCAACTGGCCGGATAGCGGGTGAACAGAAAATAGCGATTGGCAAAAAAGACGGCTAAGGTGAGAAGAATTGTAACCGGCAGCAACTTCCACAACGGCGGGCGCCGGCGCATCAAAGGCAACAACAGCGGCAAGACTAAACACAACTGCAACAACACGCGCAGGAAATACAAATGATATTGACTGGTGCCGTCCCAGACACGACGCGCAGTTTGCGCCCAGGTGAATTCAGGCCGCAGCCAGTGCGCGTAGGGAATGCAGAGCAGTGTCCAGACAATCGTCGGCCACAGCACGCTTTGCATGCGGTTGCGAAAGTATTTTCCCAGCGATGCATCGCGCAAAAGGCTGCGCGTTAGCACCAAGGAACTCAGCATCAAAAACGCGGGCACCGCGAACTGCAACAGGTTTTTTAAGCCGGACAGTGCATACCATAAAGTGTCGGGCGGAAAGCGCAAAGACAAAAACGAGCCGCAGGTGTGAATCAGCGCTACGGCCACAATCGCCAGGCCGCGAAAGACATCAATCCATTCCAAACGAGACGCGGTTTTTGCGGACTTTACCGGTAGAGTCTCGCTTGTTTCGAGCGGTGAATCTGTTGATTTGACCTCTTCAGGAGGCGATGACGAAACGGAGGCCATGAAACTACAGTTTAGCTATAGTTTCATGGCCTTTGGCTCCTGTCTTTTCAAGAAGAATAAACCGGTGCGCGTGCCGATCCATAAACCATTTGGGGTGGGATAAAGCGCCTGCGCTTCCGGTTCAAGCCAGGCAGCGCCTTTATTGAGCAAAGTCATCTTTCCTTCTGCTGTGCGCTGCCAGACTCCGTGACGTGTGGCGATGAAAACACCGCCGGAGCCATCTTCGCCAAGCGAAGTAATGTTTTCGCCGCGCGTTTCTGCCACTTGATGCCATTTTGTGCCATCCCAGCGCACCAAACCGCCCACAAAAGTGCCGGCGAAGATTTCGGTTTTTACTTTTAGCAAACAGGTTATCCAGTCGTCCGGCAGGCCATGACGCTCATCGTGCCAGCGCACCTTGCCGGTTTTTCGTTCTATTTCGGCGACCCCCCGGCTTTGCGTCGCAAACCACAATTTATCGCCATTGGCCATTAAAGCCATCGGCGGCAAGCCTTGCAAGGGGGGCAGGTTCAAATGATGCGTAAATGCTTTGCCGTCCCATTCGCTCCAACCGCCCCATTGGCCTAAATACAGTTGGTTTTTATCTGCCGCAATGGCTAAGACTTTCTTGCGCGGCAGCGCAGGAAAAACATGAGGTCGCCACGAAAAGCCGTCGCATTGATCTACGGTTCCGCCACCATGACGCACCCATAACTTTTCTTGAAATTGCACCATCTGGCGCGGCGCATTCGAGGAAAGAAACTCATCACCGACGGTTTGCCAACCCTCGCCACTGCGAACCGATAAGCCATCTTCCAACGTGCTGACAAACAGCGCGCCTTTATACTCCTGCATGGCCTGTGCGTTATGATCGAACGGCTCGTTATCTTGCAACTGCTGCTTCCACGCACCGTTTTCATAATGCCATAGTCCGTCGCGCCGTGTGCCCAGCCATTGAGGCGTTTTCTTTCCCGCTAAAGCAGTGATTTCCGTTGCTTCAACGGGCACCTGCCAGGCAGGCGGCGCCTTCTGCCACTCTTTGCCATCGGTTAGCCACAGGCCATCGCCAAACAGCGCCACCACGACATCGCTTTCGCGCGGTAACAAGGCCGAAATGTGCGTGCCCACGCCATCGGGTAAAGCTAATACCTGCACCTGCGCTTCGTCTTGCAATTCGTTTTGCGTATTGTTTCCAATCGGTTCTGTTTTCGCTGAGGCGTCCTTTTCGACAGTTTCCGGCTTTATCTTTTTGAAGCGTAAGCCAGCTAAAGTCGCCTCTAACGAAACCTCACGCCATTTTGCTTGCGCCGTAATGGCGGTGTGTGCGTTTTTGGTTGATGAGGTTGAAACGATTATCCACTTCTCGCCATTGAAACGCGCCGCGCCGCGTGGCGTTTGAACGATGAGATCACCCTTAGCATCCACGCGAAAACCTCGGACTTCATTGGTGGGCAAGCCGTCGCGTGTTGTCCATTTTTGCCAGGTGCCGGTAGAATCGCGTTGCAAAACGCCGCCCGCCGTCGCCACCCATAAAACATCACCCTGCAAAAACAAGGAGCGCACTTCGCGCGTGCTACTGCAAGACAAATCATTTTGTGGCGGCGCGGCAGGCGCATAAAGCGGAATCAAAGCGGCGTGACAGGAAACGCCGATAACGGCTAATAAGCTGGATAAAACGACTTTGTAAATGAGAGGCTTGCGCAAGTGAAGGTCAGGCATTTTATTTCTCCAAATCTACCGTAATCACGGTGCGATTGTGAGCGCGGTCAGTCAGCAAATAGGTGACTTGCAAAGCACGGCCTTGCCAGGCGGCAGGGGGTTCGACAATGGCAAAAAAGCGCTGCGGATTTTGCGTCGAAGCGGCCAGATGAACTTTTTCATTCCACGGCAAAATCGCGCTGACACGAGCCGTATCTTTATCGCCGCTCACTTCAAGGCGCAATTTTTCATCGGCAGAGTAAGCTGTGCCTTGTCCCTGTGGCG
>DASWNL010000319.1:0-10759 GCA_036399215.1 Abditibacteriaceae bacterium | reverse complement strand
CTGGCATACCGGCGCCGCCACCGCATTTTGCCTGAGTATGTTCGTCGCCGTCGGCATTATTTTAGAGTTTGTCCGAGGCACGCGCGCCCGCATGTCCATGACAAATGAAAGTGCCGGAACAGCGTTTTCCAATTTGTTCCTGCGCAACCGGCGGCGTTATGGCGGCTATATAGTGCATCTGGGCATTGCGCTCTTGTTCGCCGGCTTTGCCGGTTCATCCGGTTTCAAAATCGAAACCGAGCCGATTACTCTGAATAAAGGCGACAAGATGCAGGTGGGGGAATACGCTTTACGTTTCGATGGTTTCGTGCAAGCCGCCGAGCCGGGGCCAGACGGAAAAATGGTGCCGGTTCCGCTGTCAGCAGAAAAAGAAAAGGAAATCAACGCGCAAGTGTCGGTTTTCCTGATGCCCAAAGAGAAAGTGACGGCACAGACACCACCACTTACGCAGTTGGTGCCGCGCATTGATATTTTCAAGTTGGGCGGTAATGTTCCCGAAGAAGCGCGGGCCGGACAGGCCCCCGAATCAGCGCGGCGCCCCGCCATCATGTCAAACATGGCGAATGACCTTTATCTGGCCTTGATTGACGCCAACGAAGAAGAACAAAAAGCCTCCATCAAGGCCTATCTTAACCCTCTGGTGATGTGGATTTGGATTAGCATGGCGTTTTTCATTATCGGAACTATTATCGCTATCTGGCCTGATCGTCGCGGCGCCTTGCGCGCCGAAGCGCAGGCCAAAGAAGCAACGCCTCGACAGGCGGCAGCTACAAGCCGGGAAAAGGCGCCGGTAGCGGCAATGAACACGCAGGAGAATGCATAATGAAAACCTTTAACAGGCTGTTGCTGGCCTTCTTTTTACTGGGAAGCGTAGTGCATCCTCTCCAGGCCGCGCCTTCTCTGACCGAAATGAAAAAGCAAATCGTTTGTGATTGCCCCAGTTGCGGCAAGCAGACGGTTGACCAATGCCACTCCGGTTGTGCGCGCGGCATGACGCTGGCCAGCGAGTTGCAAAAGCACATCAGCGACGGCGATACCGAAGAGCAAATCCTCAAGCACATGGCCGCCGACCACGGCGAGCATATTTTAGGTGTGCCCAGCCAGGAGAATTTCTGGGGTCGCATGGCGCCGATTATGCCCTTTGCCATTTTGATGATGGGCTTGGTGCCGATGGTTTACATCATGAAAACGAGGCAGGACAAAGTTCAGAAAACCGGTGGCAAGTCTCAACCCAAAGCTGCCCCACCGCAAGACGACCGTTTGGATGCCGCCTTGAAGGATTTCGATTACTGATGGACTATGCTCTGGGCTTTTTAATCAGCGCTTTTGTCGTCGCTATTGTGGCGGCGCCCTTATTCCGCGAACACCGCGCCTGGGCCGCTTTAGCGCCGCACACGCGCCGTGCGGTTTTGCTGGAACAACGCGACACGCTTTTGCGCGAACTGAAAGATTTAGAGTTCGACCGGCGCATGGGCAAAATTGATGATGCTGATTATGCAGAGATGCATACTTCGCTGGCCAGGCGCACAACAACCGTTTTAGACGCCCTTGAAGCGCTCAAACCTACCGGGCGTGGACGAAACGGTTCAGCTTCGGCATCATGGCACCGCGCTTTAGATGTTGAGGCCGAAGTTTTAGTGGCCCGTGCCCGTCTGCGATTGCGCGGCGGCAAAGTTGAAACCAGGCACAGCGCCTCCGAAGAATTGCCCGATGGCGCCTGGCATTGCGAATGCGGACGCACTATGAAACGCAGTGATAAATTCTGCGCCAGTTGCGGCGCTTCCCGTCCGCAGGTATAACATTCCCGTTTGCTTAAAGCCCTCACCCCCGGCCCCTCTCCTCCTGCCCAGAGGGCGCCCGCGCTTCGCAGGAGAGGGGAGTTGATGTATTACGCTTCTGCTTGATGACAAAGTTCGGAGCATAATATCTAAGCCACCCCTCTCCCGCGAAGCGTAGCAAGCGGATTGGGAGCGGGGCCGGGGGTGAGGGCAATTATTCCATGAAACGATTTCTTCTTTTTCTCTCTCTCATTCTCGCTTTTCCTCTGTGGGCCGCAACCGGCAATGTTAAAGGCCGCGTTGTCAACAAAACGACTGGCAAAGCCGTGAGTGGCGCCAGTATTTCTTTGATTCGTATTGGGCCAGACCGGCAAGATCGCACTGTTGCCACTACTAAATCCGCAGCAAACGGCGCCTTTGCTCTGGGGCCGTTTCAAGCCGGCAATGATGAAATCTTCATGGCGCAAATGCGCTGGCAGGGCCGCAAGTTTGAGCAAGTCGCTTTCGATGGCACAGGCCGCCTCAAAGAAATCGCCGGGATGGAAGTTGACCCCAACAAAATCGAGTTGGCGGTTTACGATAAATCCTCGAAGATGCCCTCGTTTCAGTTTGTGGTGCATCATATCGCTATCGAGCGTGTGGAGCGCACTCTGAAATGCACTGAGCGCATCGTAGCGCAGCATGAATCGAACTGGGTCTATGATGGCAGCGCAGGAACGCCAAAGATTAAGTTATTTGTGCCGCCCGGCGCAAAAGACCTTGCACTTGACCCCAAAATTACTAACGGCACATTGGAAAAACAAGGTAACGATCACTTCTTCGTTTTCAAAGACAAAACCATGTTGCCGGCAGGAATGCAGCGCCCGGCAGCGATCTTGATGAACTACGTTTTGGATTGGCCGGCTTCGGTGCCGTGGAATCGCAAGTTGGATATATCGCACCCGGTTTATTACCCGACAAGCTTCTTTTTCGTGGCGCGACCGCCAGAGGCCAAAGACCTAAAAGTCGTTTCTCCTCGCCTGGGCGCCGATGAAACGACGAGCATTCCTAATGCTGAGCAGCAAACGGTGCAAAAGATTGTCAACTCTATCGGCGGCACAATGGGCGGTGCCAATGAAGGCCCAGCGCTTAAACCCGGCGAAACGATTGCCATCACTTTGCAGCAACCGGTTAATCCTCTGGTATGGGCCTTTGTGATGTTTGTCGGTGCCCTGATTGTCATCGTGCCGCTTGTGCTCCGCAACAGTGGAGGACGCAAGGGAGAAACAACTTACGAAGCCGGTGACGAAGACGAAGAAATTCCCTCTAATTTGCAGGAACCCACCTATAGAGCGGACGTTTTAGGTGCAACTTTTGGCGCCCTCGACGGTGATAACAAAGGCGCCGGAAAAAAAGCACAAGAGTTGATATTTGCCATCGCCCAACTGGACGAAGATTTTGCCGGGGGGCAGATGGATGCACAAACTTATCAAAGCCGCCGCGCCCTTTGGAAGAAAGAGCTTGTCGCAACGCTCAATGATAACGATCATGAGCCGAAAACAGACAAAGTTGTAACGGGCAGATCAACAACGGGCAAGGCGGCACGCAATAAGAAGTAAAGATTGTCGTCAGTTTGCAGCAAAACTTGCCGCACGAATTTAATTTAAGAGAGGTGAGGACTATGCCGACCAAAACAAACAGCGAAACGAGTAGCAAGACAACTGGTAAGGCGTTGGCATCCTCGAAGGCGACCCCTAAGCCGCCTGTCAAGAAAAGTATGGCGAAGAAAACTCCCAGTGGCACAACAGCTACTGTTACACCCACTGTCACAAGAAAAAAGAAAATTACCGGTCCGGTTCAGGCCCGCGCCGATTTGGACATCGACCATTTCCGCGACCTGCTTCTAACCGAACGCGAACGTTATGAAGCCGAACTCGAAGGCATCCGCAGCCGCAGCATGGATGTAGAAGGCTCCCTACCCGACGATGGCGAAAGCGGCGATGAAGACACTGCCGACTTAGCCGCAGCGATGATGGACAAGGAAATTGATCTATCGGTTGAAGACGAAACCATGGACTTGATCAATGCCATTGACCACGCCCTGGAGAAAATCGAAGATGGCACCTATGGCATCTGCGATATCTCCGGCGAAGCGATTCCCAAATCCCGACTTGAACTGATTCCCTGGGCCTCTCTCACAGTCACCTGCCAGGCCATGAGCGAAGGCGAATAAACCTACAGAACTAAAGGTTTTTCAATCATGTAGAGCTTACAAAAAGGCTCCTGTCATCTGACAGGAGCCTTTTTGTTTCATAAGCGCATTATCTTATTTGCACTTCGGGCAGCATTGGCCGATTTTGCAATCGGAGCAGCACTTACCGTCTTTGCAGCACGGTGCGCATTGGCTGGACTGAGTCGAGCCGGCTTGCGCCATTGTCAGAGCGCCTGTGCCTATCGCGGCTAAAAGGGCCAGCATTTTAAGAGCTTTTTGCATTGTCTATGCCTCCTTTCGTTGAAATCTACGAAAGCAAGGCAATAGGAGGAGCGCGGGAAGCTAATGAAGCAGGACGATGAAGGGTGAGGAACGGCGGGGCTGTCGAGAAATAAGACCGAGTTGCTACCGGAGTAACAACTGATATGGCCGGGGGAGTTACAAGAGAAAGAGCCTGCTGTCCAAAATCTACAGTTTTAACGGAGTCTGCTGCCAGGTTGAAAGCGCGAACCGCAACTAAAATGTTATGGCTGCGCCTGTCGTCGGAGTTGAACGGAAGGGGCGGGAACGGCAAAGGTTTGCAACAAGGCTTATCGCTTTTCGAGCAACAAATTAGACCGGGCGGCATTCCCCGGCAAATCGCCGTTTCATCACCGACGCGCCCCGTCATGGAACATGACCAGGCCGGGGTCGGCATCTGCGATGCAAATAAGGCCAGCCAAACCAGAATCGAAAATAACGGGCGCAACCACCATCTCATGCGCCTTAGCACGCCTATTATTTCGATTCGTTCCTATAAAACGGCTCCGGTAATCGTCAAATACAGAGAAACAGGCCAAACTACTGATTACTCAAATGACAAAGTTGAAGTTAGCCCCCAAGACGGCCTTAATTTTCATGGGCGCTTTTTTAGGAGCGCGCCATGTTGGGGCTGCGCCTGTAGACTTCGCGCGCGAAGTAGAACCTATTTTCAAAAGCCGCTGTATCTCCTGTCATGGCCCACAAAAACAGCGCGGCGGTTTGCGGCTTGATCGTAAGCAAGACGCTTTGCGGGGCGGCGATAATCACAGGCCGGCTATCAAACCGGGTGATACGAAAGCCAGTTCACTGCTACGCGTGGTGAGTGGCCTTGAAGCCGATTTGAAGATGCCACCTCAAGGCGCGCCCTTAACAACACAACAAATTGCCACACTGCGCCGCTGGATTGAGGAAGGCGCCCCCTGGCCGGAAGAATCACAAGAGCTACCAACCAAACCACATTGGTCATTCCAGCCGGTGACTCGCCCCTCAGTGCCGAAGCCACCAAACTCTAAGGCGCTTCTATCTAAACCAATTGATGCATTCCTGCTGGCAAAATTGAAGGAAAAGGGCCTGTCTTTTTCGCCTGAAGCCGACCGGCGCACCCTTATTCGTCGCCTTTATTTTTCTCTCATTGGTTTGCCACCTGCGCCTGAAGAAGTAGAAAATTTCATCAGCGATAAAGACCCGCAAGCCTACGCGAAATTAGTAGATAAGTTGCTGGCTTCGCCGCGTTATGGCGAACGCTGGGCGCGGCACTGGCTGGATGTAGTGCGCTTTGCCGAAAGTCACGGCTACGAGATGAACCGTGCCAGGGAAAACGCCTGGCCCTATCGGGATTACGTGATTCGCGCCTTTAACGAAGACAAACCGTATGACCGATTTATCATGGAACAAATCGCGGGCGATCAGTTGGGCGAAGATGCCGCCACGGGCTTTTTAGTGGGCGGCTCCTGGGATCAGGTCAAAAGCCCTGACCCTGTTTTAACCGCCCAGCAGCGCTCGGATGAATTGCACGATATTGCCAGCACAACAGGCAGCGCCTTTTTGGGATTAACGGTAGGTTGCGCGCGTTGTCATGCTCACAAATTCGATCCTATTTCGCAGACTGATTATTTTCGTTTTGTTGCTACCTTTTCCGGCGTAACGCATGGCGAACGGCCCTTGCGCCCTGCGGATTATCAAGAACGCCTGCAAAAAATTGCGACGCTTACAACCGAAACTTCCCAAATTCAAAAGCAGCTTGAAGAGTTGCAGCCTGTGGCACAACCGGGGCGGCGCCTTTTGGTGGATGATAAATCGGCTTTGGCAACGAATATCCAGCCGCCTGTTAACGGTAGTGTTGAATACTCGCCAGGTTTAGAGCGCGGCCAGATGAACGATGCCGGCGACATTAGCCGCTTGCCAAACCTCGGATTGCATTATCGTTACTGGGATGCCAGACCAAATGAAGGCCATAATTATTTCCGTTGGAATCCACAAATCAGCGGGCGCTTTCGCATCTGGCTCTCGTGGGGAGCGTGGACAACGCACACTCCTGATGCGCGTTACATTCTTGACAGAGATGGCGACTTAAAAACAAGAGAAGACCAGAGTGAAATTGCGGTTGTCAATCAAAGCCAGTTCGCCGATGGCACACCTGCCATAGCCAATCAGAAACGTTGGAGCGATTTCAAATCGGCGGGCACGCATGAATTGCAAGCGACTTCCTGTGTTGTGCTGCGCGGCGGTAAAACCGGCGGCCCCACTGTCGCTGATGTTCTGTTGTTTGAACCCTTAGAAACAGATGATGACAGCCCTGCACTGCCACATTTGCGCGCTCCGATAACACACGCGGCGAATGTCGAAACCTTTTCGCCCCTAAACGCTAAGTTCGTGCGCTTTAATATCACCAATGCGAACAGCGCCGAGCCGTGCCTGGATGAACTGGAAATTTTCTCCGCTGAGCGCAACGTGGCTTTGGCTAAAAATGGCGCGAAAGCAACCGCATCCGGCACACTGCCCGGTCATGCGATTCATCAACTGCAACATATAAATGATGGCCGCTATGGCAACAGTCATAGTTGGATTTCAACCGAAGCCGGCAAAGGTTGGGTGCAAATTGAACTGGCCCAAAGCGAACGCATCCGGCGCATAGTCTGGAGTCGTGACCGCGCCGATAATCAGGAAAAACCGTTTGAAGACCGTTTGGCAACGGGTTACTTTATTGAAGTCTCAAGCGATGGCAAAGAGTGGCGAAAGGTCGCTTCTTCCGCCGACCGCCTGCCGGATGAGTATCGAGCGCGCATCAGCGCCATTCATGCCTTGCCAGGCCTTTCATCCGATGAACAACGAAAGGCCGCACAACTTGTTGCACAGCGAACCGAAGCGCAGAACAAGATTCGAGAACTCGGCCAATGGCCCCTTGTTTATGCCGGGCAGTTTTCACAACCTGAAGCCACACATCGCTTCTCTCGTGGCGACCCAATGCAGCCCAAAGAAGTGGTCGCGCCCGGTGGACTTTCCGCTTTTGGCAAAGCATTGGAATTGCCGGTTGACGCGCCTGAAGCAAAGCGGCGCATAGCTTTAGCCAGGTGGATTGCCGACCCGAAGCACCCCCTCACAGCGCGAGTGTTGGTAAATCGTTTATGGTTGGGGCATTTCGGCAGTGGATTAGTGGAGACGCCAAGTGATTTCGGACTCAATGGAGCACAACCGACACATCCCGAACTGCTCGATTGGCTGGCCGATGAGTTCGTCCGCAGTGGTTGGAGCATCAAACACATGCAGCGCCTGATTGTGAATAGCACGGCCTTCAAGCAAAGCAGCCAGACTCATGCGCGCGGTTTGCAAGTCGACAGCGGCGCGAAATTTTTGTGGCGCTTTCCGCCGCGACGAGTGGAAGCAGAAGTCCTACGTGACAACATTTTACAGGTCAGCGGCCAGTTAGATTTGCAAATGGGCGGGCCGGGCTTTGATTTGTTTGAGCCAAACGACAATTACGTCAAGGTTTATCAAGCGAAGAAAAATTTCGGCAAAGAAACCTTTCGGCGCATGGTTTATCAAAGCAAGCCGCGCCTGCAATTGGATGACACTTTCGGCGTTTTCGATTGCCCCGATGCCGGGCAAATTGCGCCCAAACGCCACCAATCCACCACACCTTTGCAAGCCTTGTCGCTGCTGAACAGCCCCTTTCTTTTGCAGCAGTCCGAACTTTTTGCCCGGAGAATTGAGCACGAAGTTGGTAATGATAAGATGGCGCAAGTTAAACGCGCTTTCGTCCTTGCTTTGGGGCGTGCTCCATCCCAAGATGAGGCTAATGCAGCCCAAACTTTGCTTGAGCAACATGGATTATCCGCCTGCTGCCGCGCGTTGCTGAACGCGAATGAGTTTTTGTATGTATTTTGATTTTCCAGATGATGAATGAGCCGATTCTTACACCTGCGGGACAGCGATTGATGAATCGTCGCGCTTTTTTGCGCTTTGCCGGCAACGGTTTGGGCGGTATTGCCTTGGCGACTTTGTTAGCAGAGCAAAAGCTGCTGGCTGACGACAAAAAGCCTTTGCGTCCCACCATTGATGCCACGCATCCTTTTGCGCCACGCGCGGGGCATTTTACGCCACGCGCCAAGCAGGTGCTGATGATTTTCTGCTCCGGCGCGCTCAGCCACATTGATACTTTCGACTATAAACCGGAATTATTCAAACGGCATGATACACCTTTGCCGGGCAGTGAAAACCTGGTGACTTTTCAAGGCGCGCAGGGCAACATCATCAAGCCCTTGTGGGAGTTCAAGCCGCGTGGGCAAAGTGGCAAGATGGTCAGCGATTTGTTGCCCCGACTGGCCGATTTATCGGATGAGATGTGCTTTATCCATTCGATGACCGCAAAATCGAATACACATGGCCCGGCGGAAAATCAGATGAGCACCGGTTTCACCTTGGATGGTTTTCCCGGCATCGGATGCTGGGCGAGTTATGCTTTAGGTTCGGAGTGCCATGATTTACCGGCGTTCGTGGCGATTCCCGACCCGCGCGGTGTGCCGCAAACCGGGCCAAGCCATTGGAATTCGGCGTTTTTACCGGCTGCATTTCAAGGCGTGGCTTTTAACGCTGACAAGCCCATGCCGCATCTCTCGCGCCCGCCTTCCATCAATGGAAAATCTGAGGTCGCCACGCGCGATTTCTTGAAGTTACTCAACGATAAGCACTTAGAAATGCATCCAGGCGACGGCGAATTGGCGGCTCGCATCGCTTCTTATGAAATGGCGGCACGAATGCAGTTAGCCGCGCCTGAAGTTTCAAGCTTGACGGGAGAAAGCGCCACTACATTGGAGCAATACGGCATCAACGATTCCAACAAAACCAAAGCCGGTTTCGCTAAAAATTGTCTTTTAGCGCGGCGCCTCATTGAGCGGGGCGTGCGCTTTGTGCAGCTATTCAATGGCTCTTACGCGATGGGCGAAGGTGTTGGCAACTGGGACGGTCACAAGCAGATTATCGAGCAATACAATGTGCATGGCCCTATTTTAGATCAGCCCTGTGCAGCGCTTCTGAGCGATTTAAAATCGCGTGGCTTACTGGATGAAACGCTGGTTGTTTTTGTGACGGAGTTTGGCCGAATGCCGACTTTCCAAAAAGGCGCCAGTGGCCGCGATCATAATCCACAAGGCTTTACTGTATGGTTAGCCGGTGCCGGTGTAAAACGCGGCTTCAGCTACGGTGCAACGGATGAGTTTGGCCATAAAGCTATTGAAAACGTGACGACGATTTACGATTTACACGCCACAATTTTGCATCTGCTGGGCCTTGACCACGAACGCCTCAGCTTTTATCACAACGGCATCGAGCGGCGCCTGACCGACGTGCATGGCGAAGTCATCCAGGCTGTGCTGAGTTAGTCAAATTCAATTCTCGCTGCATCCAAAGCAAGAATGATATTCGTGTCCCTTTAACTTTTAACAGCGTAGAAGCATTGACTTGTTCGCAACTAAATCGTATATTTACGATTAACGATGAAGAAACGGCTTTGTGATAGGACACCTTCTCAAATAGTGCCTGGCACTGACGATGAAATCATGGCGCAATTGGCGCAAGCGTTAGGACACCCGGCGCGTGTGGCAATTGTGCGATTATTGAAAGAGCGAGAAAGCTGCATATGCGGCGAGATTGTCGAGGTATTGCCCTTAGCGCAAAGCACTGTATCGCAGCATTTGAAAGTTCTTAAAGTCGCCGGTTGGGTGCAGGGAGAAGTTGATGGCCCGCGCGTATGCTACTGCTTGAATCCACTGGCTTTGGAGAAATTCAAAAGCCTCATCGAAACTCTGTAATTTATTTAAAAGGAAACACATGAAACTTCGTGAATTCAAAAGTTTGCTTGAAGCCAATAGCGACAAGCAATTTCAGATCGTGCTGCCCAATCACGACCAAATCCCGATGTCTTTTCACATTACGGAAGTTGGCCAGGTGAACAAGGTCTTTATTGACTGCGGTGGCAAGATTCACAGCGTCCAAACCTGTCAGTTGCAAGTTTGGGTAGGAGAAGACGAAGATCACCGTCTTAACAGCGGCAAAATAGCGAGCATTTTAAAACTGGCGCAGTCCATCGTGCCGCATGATGATATTGATATAGAAATTGAATACGAAGACAATCTCATTTCTCAATATCCAATCGAAGACTACACAGTAACAAACGAAGCAGTGACGCTCTACCTCACCCACAAACACACCGATTGCCTGGCGAAAGAATTATGCGTTGTTCCCTCAGGCTGCGGCACCAAAGGTTGCTGCTAAAAATTGATTCGAAATAGCTAACCTCATTTAATCAACCCTTGCCATCAACTAACGAGGTTCGGGCCTGAATTTCATGCCGAGGTTTTCCATCACAAAGGCCCATTTATCGGCGGTTTCTTCGATGATTTTAGTCGTCGGCTTGCCGGCGCCGTGCCCGGCTTTGGTTTCAATGCGAATCAGAATAGGGGCGGAGCCGTTTTGAGCCGCTTGTAATGCCGCC
>DASWNL010000318.1:0-6482 GCA_036399215.1 Abditibacteriaceae bacterium | reverse complement strand
AAGAAATCAACGCGTTGTTCAAATCATCAATCGGCAAAAGCGCATTGAAGGGGCCTTTGGTTAAAGCCCCTTCACTGCCGGCGCCGGTTGTCGAAGGCGACTTGCCGGTCATGGAGCAGATGAACTCCATAAAGAGTTCCGGCAATTCCATGTAGTGAATCGGATTGTAAACCGCTAAGGGGCGCACGCCCGGTTCGGGCGGGTTATTGCGGCGACCAGGCAAGACCGCATTGATTGGTAAAGGCAATGAAGCATCAAGCGGTAACTTACGATTCATGCGCGTGCCCATGCGCGCTACATAAGCCTCGCGTGGATGCGCCAAATCGGTTCGCAGTTGCAGGTAACGCGGGTTTTTGGTCGGTTTGCCGTCAACAATGCGCGGATGTGAAGGTGCTACGAAGTAGTTGGATTTTTCCTCAATGACGTTTTCAATCAGATCGCGCAACGGCGTCGTGTATTGTTCAAAGCCGATAGCATCTTCCTCAATTTGCAGTGCGTCCTGTAAAGCCAACGGTTCGTAATTGGAAAAGAAGTTATCAACTTCGGAAAAGTCTCTTTCTGTCTGCTTGTCGTAGCCTTTGTGAATGGCATCGTCGGGGCGCTGAAACAAGCGGCGTTCACAGTTTTCGACGAACTTAACGGCGGGTTGATTGTAATCCGAGTTTAAGCCGTGAATCCGCTCGGCAGGCACAACAATTGAGGCTGAAATGTCATCTTCCATCGAAATTTTTCGGGCCGGATGAAAATCTTTGCGCAAGCCGAAAACGCGCCATGAGCCATCAGTTTCGTAGCCGACACGCAGGAAGTTTGAAATCAATTTCCGGTTATCCAACTTCAATTCGTTGCCCGGCGTGCCGTTGATGACATCTACGGAAAAATGCTCGCGCCAATTACCATCCCACTCCGGCTTATAGTAGCGCTTGACCACGAAAACCAATTCCTTGATATATTGCGGAATGTCGTTCAGCCATTCGTTGTATTCTTCGGTGTAATCGCGCGAAGCGGGCGTGAGCAACTTAATCACAGAACCCAGCGAACGTAGCGGGCTAAGAATGGGGCGACTGTCCGAGAAATCGCCCTTTTTATCGGCTAAGAACTCCGCGCTAAAGCGTCCCGAATAATCGCGACTTATGATTTCTCCAACCTTGTCGAAATCGCTCTGAAAATCCGCCACGAAAACCGGGCCTTGCAAAATGGCATCGGATAATGACTTGGAGATTTCCGATTTGCCTCCACCCGAAACCGTGCAGGGCTTATGACAAAAAATGCCTTCGCCAATGGTGCCGACAAGGCGCCAACTGCGGCCTCCCGGTGGCTTTTCCATCTGCACGCGATAGCCCGAAGGCCGCACGTAAATTTGGCTGGGCGATAATTTAATGCTTGTGTCGCCCGCCTTGTCTTTCCAGCGCACTGTTTGCGTTGCTAAATCGAAATGAGCATCTTCGGGCACGTAAACAATGCCGGGAAAGTTTTTATCTAAAGCGTGGCCTTCGGGCTGAACCTCTAAAACATCGCCGTAAAGCTGCATGACTTCACGAAACGAGTAATCCAACTTCGGCGCGTGAATTTCGCCGGAGTATTCTTCACCCAAATCGTAAGAAGGAAAAACTAAAGCGCCGCCGGCGTGCTCTTCTTCGTAGTGACCGGAAAGATTGGCGGAAAACGAAATCTGCGTTTTGACTTCTTTTTTGCAATAGCCAAAATAGTTATCCGTAATGATAGTCACCATTACGCCGCTCTCATCTCGGCAGGCTGTCTTAAAGGCATTGCCGTCGTTATACAGCTCGTTTTCATCCTTCCAACACATGCCATCGCGCCGTTCGAGTTCGCTGGCTTCGTCCCAATGCGGTAAGCCGACATCGGTCTTTTTCACACCGGTTAAATGCGGCGCTAAAATAACGCAGCCGGTATGGCCTGTCCAACCTTCGGTATCCAGGGCGGCATCGTTAACCGGCAAATACGGGTCGCCGGCGTTACCGAAAATACTTTCGACGAAATCGAGATTACCAACCAGATTGCCCGGCACGAAAAAGCGTGTTTCCAGACGCTTTTCGTGAATATAACCCGGCACACCTGGACAAACCAAAGGACGCAAAAGCAATGTTACCCAGCACTCGGCCTGCGCTTCCTGCGAAGCCGTAAATGGCAAGCACATTAAATCGCGTGGCGGCTGAAGCGCCAGTTTCAGCAAGTGCGCGTAAGCCTTTTGTGGCACAGTCTTTTTATCGTCAGGCACCGGCAAACCGCCGGCAACAATATGAAACACGCCCTGTGTGGTGCGCCGGTCGCTTTTGGGATTGTGCAGCACGCCATTATGTAGGCGATAGGTATGCACAATATCCGATTTAAATTCATCACGGTCGGGTGGAACTGAAACCGCGCGGGCAATGCCCGGTTGATCGAGGCGAAAAGTGCGTGCCGGCAGTTTGGGGCATTCCAGGCCGGTTTCCTCTAAGGTATCGGCTAAATAGCGCGATAGAAAATTCTGAATGCGCTGGTCTGCCGGACATAGATAATCGGCCAATAAGCGGTCGGTTTCCTGCTGATGCGCTAAGAGCGCAGTCAGCATCTGGTTGAATTGCGGCTCGTTGGCGCTATGTGCGGTTGGCAAGCCCAGAAAAGCCAGTTTCAAGTTGATGTATTGCAGCATCTGCCGGTTTTCGGCAGCAAAATTTGAGGGAGAAGCAGTCATAAATTCAAAGAGCACAGCAAATTGTCGCTTGTATTTTAAACAAAAAATGTGTCGTTTGTGTTACGTGATATTTCAAAAGTCAACCAAGACCACGAGATGCTTTGTTTATGGATTCCACCTGCCCGCAAGCGGGCGCCCGGTGCGGGAATGACGAATCGCAAGCAGCCACAATCAAAAACTATGAGGGCAATTATAATTCTCCTCCGGTCATTCCCGCGCCGGGAACCCGCTTGCGGGTGGTGGAATCCATAAGTCATCCCTCCGACAACTTTTGACTTTTGATGAAGTTTCTAAACAGCGCTTTGCTTTTCTAATTCGAGCAACTCTTCCCAACGGGCAAAGGTTTCTTCCAATTCGCTTTCGATTCGCGAGAGCCTCGCCGTGGCTTGATTAGTAGCTGCGCCACCGTCCTGATAAAACGCAGGATCGGCCATCTGCTGTGCTAACTCGTGCTGCTCGCTTTCCAGCTCTTCAATGCGTTGCGGCAAAGTTTCCAACTCGCGTTGCTCGCGGTTGTTCAGTTTGCGCGGACGTGAGGAAGAAGATGAGGCTTGCGTTTTTGAATCCGGTTTAACATGTTGAGCAGACGCTTTTGTTTTCCCAACTGTTGCCGAACGTTGGCGCTGATAATCGTCGTAACCGCCAGCATATTCGCGCAAAGAAAACCCACTTTCATCCGGCTCAAAAACGATGGTGCTGGTAACGGTATTATTCAAAAAGGCGCGGTCGTGGCTGACCATTAAGAGTGTGCCTTTGAACTCTACAATCAAGTTTTCCAAGAGTTCGAGGGTTTCTACATCAAGATCATTAGTTGGCTCATCCAACACTAAAACATTGGCCGGTTGGGTAAAAAGCTTGGCTAAGAGCAAACGATTGCGCTCACCGCCTGATAAAACACTAACCGGCGTGCGCGCCCTTTGCGGCTCGAATAAGAATTCTTGCAAATAACCAATAACGTGGCGCCGCTCACCATTAACCACAATCGTATCATTTTCGCCGCTGACGTTTTGTTGAACAGTCTTTTCGAGGTCAAGACCGCCACGTAGTTGATCGAAATACGCGACGTGCAATTTCGTTCCGATGCGCACGCGGCCTTCTTGCGGCTCCAATTCGCCAAGTAGCAAACGCAAAAGAGTGGTCTTGCCCGACCCATTCGGCCCGATGATGCCGATTTTATCGCCGCGCATGATGATCGTTGAAAAGTCTTGGACAATAGATTTGTTTTCGTAAGCAAAGCCGATGTTTTCCGCTTCAGCCACTAAAGACCCGGAGCGCTCAACATCCTGCATTTGTAACTTGACTTGGCCGGGGCGTTCGCGCCTTTCACGGCGTTCAACGCGCATCTGCATCAGGGCGCGAATGCGGCTTTGCGCTTTAGTGCGCCGCGCTTCAACGCCGCGCCGAATCCACGCTTCCTCTTCGGATAAGCGCTTATCAAATAGCGCACGCTGCTTGGCTTCGGCTTCCAGTGAGGCCTCTTTGCGAACCAAATAGGTGTCGTAATCGCACTCCCAATTAAGCAACTGGCCGCGATCAATTTCCACAATACGCGTGGCTAAACGACGCAAAAAAGCACGGTCGTGCGTGACAAAAAGCAAAGTCGGCGCGTAACGCAACAAAAACTCTTCCAACCAGGCAATCGCTTCGATATCGAGATGGTTGGTTGGCTCGTCCAGCAGTAAAATATCCGGCTGCGCTGCTAAGGTTCGCCCCAGCCAGGCGCGCCGTTTGAGGCCCCCCGACAAACGAGCGAAGGCCATATCAGGCTCAAGTTTCAAGCGCGAAATAATCGCGTCCAATTCGTGCGCTTTGGTGTCGTGATGAGCGCCGTCTGCTACAACTTCGTAAACCGTGCCCGGCATTTCGGCGGGCACTTCCTGGGGCAAACGCGCCACACGGGTGCCGCTTTGAAAAACGATTTCGCCGCTATCAGGCGCGATTTCATCAGTCAGCACACGCAACAGGGTTGATTTACCCGCACCATTGCGCCCCAATAAGCAAACTCGCTCGCCGCGTTCGACTTGAAGGTTCACGCCATCCAACAACGCCGTGCCGCCTAAACTCAAAGAAATATTTTGCAAACTCAAAAAAGCCATCGTGGGAAGTTGAACACTAACAAACAGAAGAAAACAAGAGCGAATAATATACTACTGACTTATGATTTTAGTTTTCGCAGAGGATTCGACCGTCAGCGCTTACGAAAATGAGGGGCAAATTAACGTTGATTGTGAAGGAATTGACGTGGAGAACGGCGTATATACTTTCATTGATGAACGTGGCTACCTTTTCCGTTACATTTTTGATGAACCCAACAAAGGCCTTTTATTTGGTTTTATTGAATTCTTGAATTCATCGAGTGCGTTCCGATTAGAACTAACATCAGAACGCAATACACAATTGTTGCATGACTTTTTGGAAGGTCGCGTATTCTTCGATAAAGGAACAGCGCATATCCGCACTTCTGAGGAACTAAAGCAACTCATTCTTACAGCTAATCCTGAATTAAATTAAACGGCGACTGAAATTATTCTGAGATGTTGAACCAGAAATTTGCGAGATGCACAAGACGAATGCGCTACGATGAATTATGAAGCACAGGAGCGGGAACCTTAACTCTGCCTTATCGTAACAATCGCTGCGTCGGGACGACTCGATGTTAATATCAATTTTGGGACGACCCAAACTGTGAGGAGATAATCATGGCTTGGGTTTTTCTTTTTCTGGCCGGACTTTTGGAAGTATGTTGGGCTATTGGTCTGAAATACACGCAAGGCTTCACAAAATTGTGGCCCAGTGTGCTGACCATAGGCGCAATGGCGCTTAGTTTCTTTCTGCTGGCACAATCTCTCAAAACTATTCCCATTGGCACTGGTTACGCCGTGTGGACAGGCATCGGAGCCATTGGCACAGCCATCATTGGAATTGCCTTTTTAGGCGAAGCCCGCGATACAGGTCGCTTGATTTGTCTGCTACTTATCTTCACCGGCATCATCGGCCTTAAACTCCTGTCACCGTAGAAAAAGTGAATCATGCCGGTAGAGCAAAAGAAAAGACGGCTGAATAAATCAGCCGCCTTTTCTTTTGCCTGATGCAGAATCTAATAACTCCAACCCTCGCGGTATTTGCGTTGGATCAGGGCGTTGAACTCCGGCGAGTTGGTGCTTTTGGTGCCATTCCACTGCACTTTGGTGCCGAGGCCTTGATTGGGCAAACGTAAGGAGGTGCAGCCTTGCAAAACGAATTCGGTGAGTTTGGCAGCTTCGACGAAGTTGGAAAGCGGGATGTGATTCGGGTCGCGTATGCCATTGAGAAAATCCGTGGTATGGCCGCCTTTGCTGCGGCGTAGGAGTTCTTTGGGCTTGCCGTTGGCTTTCATGTATTCGTCGTGCTTTTCTTTGGGCAAAATGCGCACGCCGCCGCCATAAGTGCCGGTATACATCATGCCTTTGTCGCCCACATAAAGCGTGCCGTTGGAGTCGAACTTCTCGTCGGTATCTTTGAATTGCTTCTTCAACTCTTGCAAGAGTGGTGGGAAGTTTTGCGCCGATGCGGCAACGCTATCATCCTGGCCTTGTTCTTTGGATTTGCTTTGCGAAGATTTGCCGTCATACCAGAAGAGTTTCACGGGCGGCAAATCGCCGCGCTGCGGGAACTCCCAGCGAATACGCGTGCCGATTGGATAACGCTCGTCGCTGCCGCCGTTGACTTCTTCCACTTCAAATGAAGAAGGGCCGTTCAAGTTCAAAGCCCAGTGCGCGCCGTCCAGAATGTGGCAGCCCATGTTGCCCAG
>DASWNL010000317.1:0-9712 GCA_036399215.1 Abditibacteriaceae bacterium | reverse complement strand
GCGATCATCTTCTGCAAGGCCAAGTCATTCCGGCACATCCTTTAGCCTTGACAGCAAACTGTAAATTGGATGAGCGCCATCAATGTGCACTGACACGTTATTACCTCGCATCGGGCGCTGGCGGCATTGCAGTTGGCGTGCATTCCACGCAGTTTGAAATCCGCGATCCACAGCACGCACTGTTAAAACCAGTTTTGGAATTAGCCGCGCAAACAGCCGAGGAAGAACTACAAAAATCTCCCCGCCCTTTCATCCAAATCGCCGGGATTTGCGGACAAACTGCGCAAGCCGCTGCCGAAGCCGAATTAGCGAGAGAACTTGGTTATAATGCCGGATTGCTTAGTCTCGCAGCATGGAGTGGTGCGGATGAAGCCGCCATTCTTGAACATTGCCGCATCTTAGCCGAGGTAATTCCCATCGTCGGCTTTTACCTGCAACCGGCAGTGGGAGGGCGAGTTCTACCCTACTCGTTCTGGCGCGCTTTTGCCGAAATCGAAAACGTCTTCGCCATCAAGATTGCGCCCTTTAATCGCTATCAAACTCTTGATGTTGTGCGCGCCGTTATTGAAGTTGGGCGCGACGATATCGCGCTTTATACCGGCAACGATGACAACATAATCATAGATTTGCTGACAAAGTTTCAGTTTGAAAAAGATGGTCAGCTTGTCGAACGATACATTGCAGGCGGCTTGCTCGGCCACTGGGCAGTCTGGACACGGCGCGCCGTGCAATTGTTAGATGAAATCAAAACGGCACGAACGCAAAATGTCATCGCTGCCGATTGGCTCACTCACGCGCAAAGAACCACCGATGCCAACGCCGTGCTTTTCGATGCTGCGCATAACTTTGCGGGCTGCATTCCCGGCATCCATGAAGTTCTGCGTCGTCAGGGTTTACTGCGTGGAATATGGTGTTTAAACCCGGATGAAACTCTTTCACCCCGCCAAAACGAAGAACTTGACCGAATTACCAGAGCTTATCCTGAACTAAACGACGATGAGTTCGTGCGCACTCATTTAGATGAATGGCTGCGCCCTTGATTTAATCCTTACGATAGCTATCGCGTTTTTCCCAACCGGCGGCCCAGAAGTCCATGAAGCCTTCCATCGGTGGATGGGCGGCGATGACTTCTTCATTCAAATCTATGCCCAGGCCGGGCGCTTGGGGAACGGCGAAGTGTCCATTGATAACTTCAGGGCGTCCGATGATGGCATCGCGCACCCACGGCTCCACCATGTCATCGAAGGTTTCTTGAATCTTAAAATTCGGTGTTGAAACCGCCAGATGCAAGGAAGCCATTGTGCCGACCGGTGAGCAGGCGTTATGCGGCGCGACGGGCAAATAGTGCGCTTCGGCCATCGCGGCGATTTTCTTGGTTTCCAGAATGCCTCCGGCGTGGCAAACATCCGGCTGAATGATGTCAACAGCGCGCTCACGCAATAAATCGAGATACAGGTAGCGGGTAAACAAGCGTTCGCCGGCGGCAACGGGAATACCAAGCGGCGCTACAGCACGGCGCACTTCCAAAAGCGCGTGCGTGTTTTCAGGCGGCACGGGTTCTTCAAACCAACCGGGCCGATAAGGCGCCAGGCGTCGGCACATATCAATGGCGGTATGCGCGGCAAAGCGGCCATGCATTTCGATAAATAAATCTACCTCCGGCCCAATGGCTTCACGCACGGCAGCGATGATTTCAACAGACTGCACTTTTTCGGCTTCGCTCATTTCATACGAACCGGCGCCAAAGGGGTCAATCTTCAAGCCGGTGTAACCCATCTTGACAGCAGCGCGCGCTCTTTGAGCAATAGCTTCGGGTGTGCGCTCGACTTGATACCAGCCATTGGCGTAAGCGCGCACGCTATCACGGCATTTTCCACCAAGTAAGCGCCAAACCGGCACGCCTAATGATTTACCCAGAATATCCCAACAGGCCATCTCTACGCCGCCCAAAGCCGAGCAGACAAAGAAATCGCGGCGCCAGTATTCGTTACGATAAACGCGCTCCCACAGGGCTTCAATATCGCGCGGGTCTTGGCCCAAAAGGTAACGCTTTTCAAGAGAAACCAAATAGCCCAGCATTCCCTCATCGCCCCACTGCACGGTTGCCTCGCCAATGCCGTAAAGCCCAGGCTCATCTGTTTCCAACTTCAACAAAATCAAGTTGCGCCAACCCGACCCGATAACAAAAGTTTTCAGTCCCGTAATTTTCATGCATTAGATTTAAACATAAAAACAAAAAGCATCCGAAAATTTTCGGATGCTTTTTGTTTTTATGTTACCGCTTACGAACCGGGGCGGTAATATGCGCGCCAGTTGCGGCCATAGCGCTGTTGATACCAGGCTTGACGGCGCGCTTCGGTGGTGCGCTTTTGCCACTTCTTTTTCTTTGAGTAGCGGTTATACGCAACCGCAGTGCCCACGCCGCCAATGATGGCAACCTTCTTGTTTTTCTTGAGCAAGCCGTAAGCAGTCACGGCACCCAAACCAATAGCCGTATTACGACGGCCCTTAGTGCTGGCTTCTGCCGGAGCGATGGCGCCCAAACCGAAAGTGGTAGCCGTCATGGCCGTTACAACAGAAAGGCCGATCCAACGATTTTTGTTTTTCATTTTCGATTCCTCCTCGAATGATTTTCTCTATTCGGCAAATCAAATGCCGTTTTGTTCTCAGGTGCCTTTTCAGGCATTTGCCTTTTCAGGCATTGTTGTGCTGCAAACTGGGCCTCCTGACGGCCCTGGTCTCGCGTCTGTTCATAAAAACTCACGGTAATCTCAGAATGAATTAGGCAAACTGAGAGGACAACAAGAATTCACGAAAGATTATTTCCATGAACAGTCTTACCATTAACGCCGATCAAGCCGGGCCAGTCATCCATCGCAACATCTACGGGCATTTTGCCGAGCATTTAGGTCGTTGCATTTATGAAGGCTTCTGGGTTGGGGAAGATTCTGAAATTACCAACACCAATGGCATACGCAATGATGTGGTAAATGCCATGAAAAAACTCAACCCGCCGGTTTTGCGCTGGCCGGGCGGCTGTTTTGCCGATGAATATCACTGGAAAGACGGCATTGGCCCGCGCGAAAAGCGCGCCAGCATCGTCAACACGCACTGGGGCGGCGTGGTCGAAAACAATCACTTCGGCACCCATGAATTTTTCGAGTTATGCGATCAACTCGGCGCCGCTCCTTATATCTGCGGCAATGTTGGCAGCGGCACGGTGCAGGAGATGCAGGAGTGGGTTGAATACTGCACCTTCAACGGCGAATCGCCGATGACGAATTTGCGCCAGGAAAACGGGCGCCAGGAGCCGTGGAAACTGACATATTTTGGTGTCGGCAACGAAAACTGGGGCTGTGGCGGCAATATGCGGCCCGAATTTTATGCCGATGAATACCGGCGTTTTCAAACTTACGTGCGCCATCTTAGCGGCAACAAAATCTTTAAAATCGCCTGTGGCCCAAACGCTCAGGATTATAAGTGGACAGATGTTTTGATGGAGCGCGCCGGCGGTTTTATGGATGGCCTGAGCCTGCACTACTATACGCACGGCGGCGATTGGGGAAATAAAGGCGAAGCGACAGAGTTTTCGGATGATGAATATCATCATGTTTTACAGCGCACATTAGTAATGGACGAACTAATCACGCGGCACAGTGCCATCATGGATCGTTATGATCCTCAACAGCGCGTGGCGCTTATTGTGGACGAATGGGGCACATGGTGGAACGTGAAAAAGGGCACCAACCCCGGCTTTTTATATCAGCAAAACACCATGCGCGACGCGCTTGTCGCCGCACTGAACTTTCACATTTTCCACAAACACGCTAACCGCGTGCGCATGACCAATATCGCCCAGACCATCAATGTTTTGCAAGCGATGATTCTTACTGATGGCGCCCGCATGACCCTGACGCCGACCTATCACGTTTTCGAAATGTTCAAAGGCCATCAGGATGCGACATCGCTGCCTATGCATCTCTCAAGTGAGGATTATACGAAGGGCGATCAAGTCATCCCTGCCGTTAGCGCCTCAGCGTCAATCAAAGACGGCAAAATTACGCTATCGCTGGCCCATACCAATCCTTCGCAAGAAGCCAGTATCGAATGTGACCTGCGTGGTGTTCAGATTTCGGGCGTGAGCGGACGGATTTTACACGCTGACAAGCCGCAGGCGCATAACACTTTCGAGGCACCGGAGACAGTGGCGCCGCGTGATTTCAACAGCACACAGTTAAATGGCACAAAGCTGAGTCTGACTTTGCCGCCGGCTTCGGTGGTGACGTTGGAGTTAAATATTGCCTTCTAATGCAACGTTTAAAATCAAATTGTCATTCTGAGCGGGCGCCATCTGGGCAGGATCGAGGAATCTTGTCGTTAGTTTCAGGATTGAAAGATTTCTCGGCTGCGGTTTCGAGCCGAGACTCGGAACCTCCGCTCGAAATGACACAATTCTTCTTTTTGAAACAGATTTTTAATTTCTGCTTGCTCCTTGGTTTGCTGTCTGCTTTTGCGCCAACTCTCGCTCAAACGCAGCAATACGTTTTGGTCAATCGCGCGCCGGGTGCGGGATGGAATCAGAGCAACCCTGATTCTTTTAAGCGCGAGGATTTTGAAGCCATAAAAGCCGCAACCGGCGATAGGGAAACGCAGCGCGTGCGCGGTGGCATTAGCTTCATCTTTTCGTATCTGCACAGCGACAGTGAAGTTTTAAAGAATTCCCTGCGCCGCTTTTTGCATCGCGCGCAAGAAACCGATACGCCGGTTTTGATTGTGCTTGATGGCGAGAACTGGTGGAGTGCGCGGCCCGATTTGTGGAATTGGTGGGACAAAAGCAAACCTGGATTCAATCCTGACAATCGTTTCAATGTAGAATGGACGGGTTGGTCGCCAAATGATGCCGTTAAAATCGCCTGGCGCAACTGGGGACGGCAAATTCGCGTGTTGCCGCCACCCAATTTGATGAGTCGTCGCTATCGCGCGGCGTGCCATCAGCAACAAGCGCAACTGATTCCAATTATTCTCGATTGGGCCAGGCAGTTACCGGCACAACAAAAAGGTTTATTCATTGGGATTAAGCTGGGCTGGGAATCATCTATCGGGGTCAACGCCTGGCATTATCCCAATGGTAATGCTCTGCTCGACAAGCCTGAAAATGGCGATCCTCAGACTGGTCTTAACACGGATATTTTGCCTTCGCGCGGCGCGCAAACCATCGGCTATGCGGCAGTAAAAACGGCAAGAATTCGCACGCAAGGTGCCGTAACCGAAGCCGATTTAAGCGCTGTTGTGCAGCGCCATTTGGCCGATTTGTGCCGCCATGCAGCGAAACTTGGCGTGCCGCGTGAAAAGTTATGGACGCATGTCGGTGGCTGGAAAAAAGAGGAATTGCTCTATGGAGCAGCCTTAAATCCTTATAGTTGCCCTGGTTGGAGTTTTTATCACCACGCCGGCAATCCAAAAGAAGACAGCGCCGTGCAAAACGCCTTGAAGAAAACGGATGCGCCGTTTTGGGCTGCTGTGGAATGGCTGTATCTCGGCCCGCGCGAAACCGTTTCGTGGCAACGCGCTTTAGGAAATACGCTTGCCGACACGCGCTGCCGTTTTGTGTGTATTTACAACTGGGAAAGTATCAGAAACAGCGAGCCAATTCTCACGGCAATTCGCCAGATTACAGCACAGCCTTAGTCATAAGACGGGGTTAAAAACGCTTAAGGAAATAACTTAGCGGGAGCGCCACTGTGAACATAAGTTGGAGTGGACTTCTCGTTCGCTGGTAATGTGCTGAATCTGCTCTTCAATCTGCCGGCGCAGTTCGGGATCATGCACTGTGCCGCCTTCACGTAAAAGCATTTTATAAAGCACAATGGCTGTAGAAAACAGCCCGCAGGCGGCGCGATAACGACGGCGCCCGGCGGCATGACGGGCTTCTTCACAACAAATGCCAGCCTGGGTGAGTAACATCCAGACCTCTTCCCCACTCGAATCAACAGAAGACTTGTCTTTGCTGCGAGTAGAGATGGTTTGATTGGTCTTTTCTTTACATGAGAACGGCACGGATGAGGTATTAAAAGTATTCATTTCATCAACTTTCCGGCCTTTTAGTCACAAAAAGGCAAGATTAATTCGATTTCACATTCCAGAGAAGCGGGGCCAGAGCCGTTCTTGCAATCAAGCAGTTGCAACATCAAATCGCTGCCCAGATAAACCGTGCGAAACGGTGGTTCTCGTTCGGCTACCATGATTGAATCAATCATGCGCCAGTTCGTATGCGTAGTGCGCCGCAGCACTTGCACCAAGGGATGCAGGCACGGCGTCTTACGCCAATCTTCGATGTCATTGGTCGTGATTTTAACACGAATTTTCATCGAGCCGTCCTTGACCACAGGTCTTTTGAACGGAGCACGCAGAAGGCCCTCATCGGGCGAATGCAGGGGATGACCTCCCCCTCCCACTTCTGCACCATCCCTTAGCGATGGTTGAAACGCACCAGAGTGAGTTTGAGGGCTCAATAGCATAATAATCTCTTATAACTTCTAAATCCGCTCACGAGGGCTACAAGCACAAGTCCAGCGAAGTAATTCTATTATCCAAAGACGAAGAATAGTTCTCATCAGGGTTAAAAGCATTTTATATGTAGGAAAACCCCTGTATCTGCAAAGGGAAATACATTGTTTGCTTTAAACTTTATAAGCGCGCTATAGGAATAAGCGTTGCGGGGCAGTCAATAAAGATAGGCATAATATGCGACGAAGATGAAGATGAGATCAACAAAGTCTTTATTAAAATCAAACTAGACAACAACGAAGCAGATGACCATTAACAACGCAAGTTTGCGGGCCTTGCCAGTGGAAGGGTGGTAGCGCTTGCAACCTCATTTGCAACCGATGGAATGGCCGCCCGGCACTTTGATTCAAAAGGCCGGCGCGCCCATTACGCACGCTGCGTTCCATCAAGAAGGATTACGTTCGTCAATCTTAATGAGTGACTAAAAGGTTGGTGTGGAGATTGGCACAACAGGTGCCGAAGGACAATGGGGAGCGCTTGCTGTTCTGGCAAATGTAGCCTCGCAGGCCACGGTGCCGATGCAGGCAGCGGTTGGCTTCTCCCCGCCGCTATATTGCGCGCAAAATGGGCACGCAGTGGAGCCTTACAGCAGTTGATAACGATTCATAGCGATGTGGTTACTACGCTGATGTCCTACAGCATTCTATGCAACCGCTTGCATACTTTAGATGAGCAATTATGCCGTTGGCTCTTAACTGTTGATGCTATGCGGCAATCCATAAACGGCAAGAATTATGGCAGCAAACTTTGGCTTCAATTCGCAGCTAAATTTTAAGCCTTACCCGGTGAAGGCCGGCGGTTCTCCATGTCAAATTCATCACCCTGGCTAAGCACATGAAGTTGCACGCCAAAAATAGAAAGCGCGCGGCCCCGGCGCTCTTCGGCCACATTGGAATGCGAGATGCTGGTGGCATCTACAATGTAAACCGCGCCGTTTCCAATCACACGAAATTGCCTGTCATCCTCAACGACAATCGCCGTATCTTCATCAATGCCGATGCCCAGCACACGCGGATTGGGTGCAAGCGTGCCGAGCAAGCGCCCCATACGTCCGCGCTCGGCAAAGTGCTGATCAATAATGGCATCTTTGATTAGGCCCAGGCCGGGCGCAAGACTAATGTCACCGATGCGATGCGATTCCCTGCCCGTGCCTTGCACCAGCATCGTTTCGCACATGGCGGAAGCGCCCGCCGATGTCCCGGCAATCACGCCGCCGTTGTCGTAAAGGGCCTTTAATCGCTCCCAGAACGGCGTGCTGCCAAGTTGGCTAGTAATGCGCAACTGGTCACCGCCGGTAAATAATAAGCCGGTCGCGCCATCAAAGAGCGCCAGTTTATCCGGGTCGCCGGCATCTTCGCGGGTGCGAATATCCAATTCATGAACATCCTCAACGCCCAGTTCTTTGAACGCTTCTTCGTAAGGCGGAAAATAGCCTTCCGGCTCGTGCGAGGCCACAGGCGACACCAACAAGCGGCCATTGCCAACGCGGCGCGCCACTTCTTTCAAAATCGTTTTCCGGCCTTCTTTATCTTCGCCGCCGCCAATCACAATCAGCGTGCCACTTTTCTTTTCCGCCATTAAAATTTCTCCAAATTCTCTCTTCAAGATGCGTGGGTTTCTTCGTCTTTATGCACAAAGGCAAGGGGGTCTGACATACCTTCGGCAAAATACGCGCAGGCCATGTTCGCCGAGTTATGGCCCCAACCAATGCGACCTTGTGCATCAATCAGAATGCAACCCGCCTCACCACCGATTCGCGACACCATCATTTGCAAAGCGCGTTGAATGGCAGCGTCCGGCTCTTCTTCCCGCAACAAATCCAATGTGCTTTTTGCCAGCACCACGCGCAGAATCTTTTCGCCATCACCTGTCAGGGCACAAGCGCCATTTTGGTTATCGGCGTAGAAGCCGCAACCAACCAGAGGCGAATCACCGATGCGCCCCGGCGCGTTTTGATTAGTGCCGCCGGTTGAAGTGCCGGCGGCTAAATTACCATTTTTATCCAACGCCACGCAGCCAACCGTGTCGTGTCCTTTGCCTTCCTGCTTATACAGCCATTTCTTATGCTGCTTTGGGCTAATCATTTCAGCCGGATCGCAAAGTTTTATGCCCTGCGCTTCGGCAAAACGGCGCGCGCCGTTACCAACTAAAAACGCGGCTTCACCTTGCATCACCAGGCGAGCAACAGCAACGGGATTGCGCACACCCTGCAAAGCGCCGACAGCACCAATATCCAAGGTCGCGCCGTCCATCAGCGCGGAATCCATCTCCACTTCGCCGGCTTCGTTTAATTCCGAGCCGTAGCCGGCATTGAAAGTCTCATCATCTTCCAGGACGCGAATCGCGGCTTCGGCAGCGTCTAAGGCAGAGCCGCCGCTGTTTAAGATTCTCCAACCGGCACGGACGGCGTTGAGGCAACCGTTTTTGTAGGCAGGGGCGTCATCGCTTGCAATTTTCGTCGCGCCGCCATGCACAATGATGGCAGGCTTTGCACCTCTTACAGGGGAATTTGTCATTGAGTCTGCTTTGGTTTGTAGGAAGTAATCTGCTTCCAAACTGCATTGACCCTGGAGGCAAAAATTAATACCAAATCTCCGGGTCGCGCTTTCTCTAAGGCTGTTTGCACCGCTTCTTTTTCGGGTAGCCAACCGCTGATGGCCTCTTCTTTCAAACCGGCGTCCAGCGCGCCTTGTTTTATAAGAGCCGATGTTTCGCCAGGCTTGCGGCCCCGTCGCTCATCTTCTTTAATGATGAGTTCATCCACCATGCCGCCAATCAACTGCCCCATTTCAACGAGGTCTTGATCGCGCCGGTCGCCTGTCCCTGACAGAACGCCGATGACGCGCTGATGTTGTGGGCGCAGACCTTTGACTAAGGTGCCTATATGCTCCATTGCCGCCGGATTGTGCGCGTAATCCATCACTACTTTAAAGGGCAACTTGTCCCACACGTTAAGCCGGCCCGGATTGCTTTCAAAAGAAGGAACAAAGCTTTGCAGCGCGGCGCGAATCGTTTCAATCGGCACTTTTAAAGCGTAAGCAATGGCCGTTGCCGCTAAAGCATTGGCGATGTTGGCGCGGGATAATCCGCCTAAAGTCGCAGGAATTTCATGTGTCCACAGAAGTGGGAAATATGCTTCGTGATC
>DASWNL010000316.1:0-11318 GCA_036399215.1 Abditibacteriaceae bacterium | reverse complement strand
CCGCGAACTCTTTGAGCAAGTCCGGCGAAAGCGGCACGTTCTTGTGCAAATAGATGTCGAAAATCTGCCGTGCGCTATGTTTATCAGGGCGGCGAATTTTGACTTTGCGGTCAATACGTTCGGGCCGCAGAATGGCCGGGTCAATATAATCGGGTCGGTTAGAAGTCAGCATTACAATCACATTTTCCAGTTGCACTAAGCCATCCATTTCGGCGCAGAACATCGGCACAACCGTGTTATTAATGTAACCCGAACGCCCCGCGCTGCGTGTGCGCAGGATACTCTCGGCTTCGTCAATGAAGATGAAAACCAAATGGCCCGATTTGGCTTTATCACGCGCTACCTGGAAGATTTCTCGAATCTGCCGCTCGGTTTCGCCCAACCACATGTTGAGAATCTGCGGGCCATTGATGAGCATGAAATACTCTTTCAACTCTTGCCCGGTGCGCTCATTAAAAGCGCGCGTCACGTTGTAAGCCGTGGCTTTGCCAATCAGGGTTTTACCGCAACCCGGCGGGCCATAAAGCAAAATGCCTTTTAATGGTTTCTTGCCGAAGCGTTCAAAGAGTTCGGGGTATAAAAGCGGCAGTTCAATAGTGTCTTTGATGAGTTGAATAGCCTCTTCCTGCCCGCCGATTTTCTCCCAGGGCAGTTCGGGCACAGTATCCAGAAAATACTCTTTGTTTTCAGCCTGACCAAAGCGTTCGAGCGCCACTTTAAAGTTCGGCTCCATGCGCACTTCATCGCCGGCTTTTAAATCAAGCTCTTTGAGAGCATCGCCACGATAAACCAGGCGTGATTGCATGCCCTGCGAATCCATCGAAACGCGCAAGCGGCCATCATCCAACACTTCACTGATTTTCACGACCGGGCCATTTGTGGCCGGGCCTAAATCGCCGACGATGACATAAGCCTCATTGACTTTAACCCGCGTGCCCGCCGCGAAACTGGTGTCTTCAAGCATCGGGTCAGCGCCCACGATGAACTCCTGATCGCCAACGGCCACCATATGGCTTTCGCCTGATTCTTTTGGTTCGCCAAGTTTTTCCCAGGGCAGCTTTTTCTTTTTGGGTTTCGGCCCTGCTTCGTCAATTTTATGAATGTAAACACCGATGCGATTGGCCGGCTGAGTCAGCTTGTTATAAACCTCTTCAAACTCTTCCAAAGCCTGGCGGGCTTCTTCAAACTGGTTTTCATCGGTTTCAAGTTGGTGGCGAAGCAGTAAAAGATACTGCCGCGCGCGAGCATCGCTGTGCGGGTAGCTCATCAAGATCTCATCGAGCAAAGCCGATGATTTAAGGTGCGTTTCCGGCAGGCCCGGAAAGGGGCTGTTGCTGAAAGAAACGTCATCCCGATTGTCGTTATCGTCAAATTCGTAATCGCCGCGCGAGCGGTTTTTCTTTGCCATGAAGTTCTCCACAAACAATCAAGGGCGAACCGAAACAAAAAAGCGGTTCGCCCTGCAAAATTTCTATTAAGGACAAGAATTTTAAAAGTTGGTTCCCGTCGAGGGGACTTTCAGAACAGATTCATAGAGTTGGCGAAACAGCATCTAACAAAACGGCAGCTTCATGAGGTGGCAGGGGTTTTTTGAAAAAGTAACCCTGTGCACCAGTGCAGCCCAGTGCACGCACTTCGTTCCACTGCGTTTCGTTTTCGACGCCTTCGGCAATAGCATTAGCGCCCAGAGAGCGTGCTAAGACGACCATTGCGCCCACTAAATCGGCGTTAGTTACGCCACCTAATGTTTCAGGCGATGAAGATTCTGAGATCAGAGAGCGATCAATTTTCAATTCATCCAGGCCAAAGAGTTGGAGCCACAAAAGTGAGGAAAACCCGGTGCCAAAATTATCGAGGGCCAGGCGCACGCCCGTCTTCTTCAAGCGCCGCAGGGTTTCGCTACTGGCAGGATTGTGCATTAACACTTTTTCGGCAATTTCGAGTTGCAAGCATGACGGCGGCAAGCCGGTCTCTTCCAAAATATGCTGCACCACAATCGGCAAGTCGGATTGCGCGAACTGGCGGGCCGATAAATTCACGCTCACGAAAAGCTCATTGGATTTTTGCTGGCGCCACTCACAAAGCTGGCGACAGGCTTCGCGCAGCGTCCATTCGCCAATCGAAACCAGCCAGCCATGCCCTTCGGCAATCTCCATAAATTCGTCGGGCGACAGCAAGCCTCGAACCGGATGATCCCAGCGCAAGAGCGCTTCAAAACCAACAATCTCTCCGCCACTCTGGCACACGGGCTGATAATGCAGGACAAACTCATTGCGGCCTAAAGCGCGGCGCAGCTCGTTTTCGGTGCGTAGCTCAGCAATGGCGCGCGCGTGCATGTTGATGTCGAAAACCTCATGACGGTTACGACCTAAGGCCTTAGCGCGATACATCGCCGTATCCGCATCGCGGAGCAACTCTTCGGGATACTGATACGCCGAGTTTTCATCACCCGGCACGCGGCTAAGAGCAATGCCTATGCTGGCCGTTGTCAAAACCTCATGGCGTGAAGTAACTGTTTCTTGTTTTTCGCCGCGTTGGGTGCGCGTGAGTTGAAATGGCAATGCCAACTCTTCCTGAGTGCGCTCGGCCACGCGAATCGCATCGTTGACATCGCCCAGGCCATCCAACAGAATGGCAAACTCGTCGCCTCCGAATCGCGCCGCCGTATCACCAGGTCTCAAACACGCTTCCAGACGATGCGCCACACCAATGAGAAACTCATCGCCGCTTTCATGACCGAGCGTATCGTTCACGCTTTTGAACTTATCTAAATCGAGAAACAATACTGCAAATAAATGATCGTGACGCTTGGCGCGTTGAAACGAGCGATTCAAGCGATCTAAAAACAGCGAGCGATTGGCAAGGCCCGTCAGCGGATCATAAAACGCATTGCGCCTCAACTGCTCTTCTGCGCGGCGGCGCGCTGTGATGTCGGTGCAAACACCAGCCGCGTGAAAGCGACGCCGTCCATCAGGTAAAGCCGGCAAAGGCTCCAGCGTCACTTCTTCAAAAAGCCAGTGCCACACGCCAAATTTATCTATGCAGCGATACTCTTGATGATACGAAGGTAACCCGGCATCAATCGCGGCGCGTTCCGGCATGGTTTCCATCATGCGTTGCTGGTCTTCGGGATGGCGGCTGGCCGCCAGAGCTTCAAAGTAATTGGAATCAAGCGGCACATCCAGAGGCAAGACGCGCTGAGCGGCGGTTTCATCGGTGAAGCGTATCTGCCACTTCATGTAGGTGTTGAGCTGTTCTTCGACGAAAGCATCGAACAAAATGCAACGTGCGCGGGCTGTGACGCTTCGCAGTTCGCCCGCTGTGCGCCGCGCGATGATGAGATTCGCTAAAAAAGATCCATAAACGGCTAAAAGCTCCTGCTCAGTTTCATCTATAGGCGCGCCGGAAATCGCTGTGTCGTTGAACATCACGCCAATAACTTCGTGCGAAGCTACTAATGGCGTGGCAGCCACCCAGCCCGAACCCTGCCCGGACTTGGCACCTCGTCCATAGTGGCTATAAGGTTCGTCGTTTTTTACCAACCACCGTTTGGCATGTGCCTGTTGCGGCTCCAAACATTGCGCCCACCAAGTGGCAACGGGGCAAATGATATTGGTTTCATTGGTAGTTTGGCCCTGGAAGTCAGTGCCGTAAGTGCCGTGGGCCACTTCACCACTCACATCACATAAAAACAGTCCGATGCGTTCGATGCCTAACTTTTCGCGCGCCAGTTCAACAGCACGCCGATACATCGTATCCAAATCGGGACAGGCGACTAATTCATCAGCGGCTAAAAGGATGGCGCGCAGTCCTTCGGCCAACATGATTTGTCGCTTTTGTGCCTGCTGCAAGTCGGAAATTTCCTGTGCTTCGCGGCGTGCCCTTTCGATGGCAGGCGCTAAACGCACCAGGCGACGCTTGGAAATAAAATCATAGGCGCCGGCGTGAATCGCTTTAATGAGAATGTCATCGCTATGCCCACTGCTAACAAACAAAAACGGCGTTTGCGCTTGTTTTTCCCTGCATAAAGCCAATGCTGCCAGCCCGTTTAGGTTTTTGTCATCCTGTGAGGCATCATACCTGCTGAGGATGACATCAAATTCATTTTCGAGCACATCTTGCAAGGCCGGCTCTGTTGAGATGCGTGTTACCACACAAGCGTAGCCCGCTTTTGCTAAAGCGCCTTGCACACGCTCAGCATCTTGCAGATCATCCTCAATATGTAAAACGCGCAACACAGACATGACGCAACAGACCTTCAAGTAAAAAGGTTGGAAAAATAATGGCTAAGGTGTATAACGAGAGGCTAAATGTTCTTTAATAACAGCGGCCCATAAATCATACCCTTTTTGATTGATATGCAAACCGTCTTCTAAAAATAATTCCGCCTTTGGCTTGCCATCAGGCCCTAATGTGACCGGAAAAATATCAATGTAAGAAAGACGCGCATCTTGTTTAGCGTAGCCTTCAATCAAATTATTGGCCTCACGGATTTTGCCAATTAAGTGCCAACGAGAGAGGCTTGGTTTAATTGAAAGATAAGTGACTTTGGTTTGCGGTAAAACGCCGTGAACTTTGGCGACAAGTGCCTTAAAATCCTCAAAAACTTCCAGCGGCGTGCGCCCTGCCGCAATGTCGTTGTCACCCGCATAAATTACCACCATTTTTGGTTTATAAGGGATGATAATGCGCTCGGCATAACGCAGGCTATCACCAAGTTGTGAGCCACCAAAGCCGCGCCGAATGGTTGGATACGGTGCTAAATCGCGCGCCATGTTGCTCCAATTAGTGAAACTGGAACTACCAACGAAAACAATTTGATCCGGCGCGGGAAACTGCTTCTTATCTGCTGCTTCAAAAGCGCGAATGTTTTCGATAAACGGCAAACCGGCCTCGCTGACGGGGAAATTCATCATATTTTGGAGATAATTCCAGGTTGGTGCCTTGCTGCCATCGGGACGAACGAGCCAAAAGCCACGCATATCGGCATTGATGGGCTTACCTTCCAAAGGCTTGATCGGCTCATTACAATAAAGCTCCCAATAAACTGCATAACGCACGCCCCAGCGCAGAGCAGCCTGCAAAGCTGTGCGCGTTTTATCACGCTGCGTATTGCCTTTATTAGCGCCGCTGAGGTTATTTTCGGGAAAGCCAAACTCACCGATGAAAAGGTTTTTCGCGCCGTATAACGGGCTATCCGGTGCCTTGGCGGCCAGATAATCCAAACCAGCGGTCATGCTTTTGGCATCGTCTTGAATATCGTAAGCCGAACTTGAATACAAATCACAACGAGTGCGCGGCACCACATCATTCGTCACCGATTTCTTGCCGTTCATCGCACGCTTAATTAGATTCACTTCCGCTGCGTGCGCTACCATGACGCCTTGTGTTCCCACTTCGCGACGCGCTTTTTCCACACCATCTTGCCGCGCATTAAACCAGGCGACCATGCCCTCAATTTGCGTTTGCGTCGGTTCATCCTCCGAACCGGCGCCAATCAGCGACCAATCGCCTTCCCAGTTTTGCAAAACAAAGGTTTTACCCGTATTTTTATAGGTTTCGAGCAGATATTTGGAGAGGGCGTAGAAATCATCACTTTCACGCTGAATCTGCTGCGGCGTCATGCCGTTTTTATAGTAGTGATCAGGCCGGCCCGGCGCATAAGCTTCGAGAATGAAGGTAGTAAACGGCTTATCAAACAATGTTTTGAAATGCGGCGCCTGGGCCATTTCAACGAGCGTTTTCATCTCCGGCCACTGCGAGTTGAAAGGATAAGAGTTTTGTGGCCTGTGGAACCAGACCTTGATGACGCGCGAGCCGAGAGCGAGAATTTGGTCGGCGCCTTCGTTGAGAAAATCTTTGTCGGTGAAATTATATTTGCCCGCGACGTGTGTCACACCAACAACATCGCGCGCTAATTCAGGGCGCGGAATCTCTTGTGCTTGAAGCGATGCCGCAAAACCAGAAAACAAAAGAAGCGCAAATAGTTTTTTCATATTGCGCAGGGGCGCCGGGGAACCCGTTTACGGGTCGGATTGCGCCCAAGTAAGAGTTGGTGTTGCGTATTATTAGGGCGCAATCCGCCCAAAGGGCACCCGGCGCCCCTACTCTAAATCTCTTCTACCCGTGCCTGCGCGGTTTCAACCAATGCATCAAACCACTTGCCATCAGGAGAAACTAAGGGAAACCACCAGGCTGTCGGACGATAATTGGTGTAACGCAAACCTTCGCCTACGATAATTGCATCTCGCGTGCGGCGCAAGCGTTCAAGTTCGGCTTCGTAGTGCAACTCGCGGCGCGCCTGACGGGCCTGGACAACTTCCGGGCTGCGTTCGAGCGCTAATTTCTCACGCACTTTTTGCTTGGCTAAGGCGCGTTTTTCGCGTGCGAGGCCGCGAAAACCTTCAATCTGCTCATCAAACTCTTGCCGCTTGCTTTGTCGCGCTGTGATTTGTTGGCGCAGGGCTTCGATCTCTTGATTCTCATTTTCTAATTGCAAGCGCGCGTCCTCACGCTCTTCTTTGGAGAGTTTGCGTGGTTTGCCGGTTATGGCATCAAGTTCGACTGTGCCGGCGCGGCGTGATTGAAGCTCTTTAATATCGAAAAGGCGTTGACGCAGGGGATTTAAATGGGTGCGAAAATCGTCGCCCTTGAGACGTTCAATTTGCGCCGCTTCATCAATGGCGCGATCAGCTTCGTGGCGCAAAGTGCCGATTTCATTTTTAAGATTCACAGTTTTCTCATGGAGAGCAGAGATGATGGCGTGTGCCGTATCAAATTCGTCACGCCGCTTTGTCCATTCGCCACCGAACCGCGCCGCTAAAAGGTTCATCAATTCGCGTGGTGATCGACAACCCTTCAAGTCGGAGCGCAAAGCATCCTGAGACTGACAAACATCACTCCAACGGGCGGCGAATTCGCCGGCGGGAATGGTTTTTTGGCCGAAAGCCGCTTCTAAATGCGGAGGCAAATTGAAAACGGCGCGCGCCTGAGACAGAGCATCCCATGTGGCATATTTGAGGCGCAGCATCGGATGTAAATTGAGTTCAATGCCTTCTTTGCGCATCAACTCATGCATCTTTTGCGTGCGGGTGGTGTAACTGGAAGCCTTTTCGTGAAAGACGAAAATATATTCGTGCGCCAGCATCGAAATTAGTGAAACGGCTTTGCCTACTAAGGCTACCTGCGGGCCGAAATTATCTTCCAGAATTTGGGCCAATTGCTCAATGCTTTCGCACTCCACCTGGATGCTGCGGCGCGGTTCGGTATCAATGGTTAAGGTGCCCTCATGCAAATGCAATGTGCCGCGTCCCTGACCGGGAATAATCACATCAAAAGGCAGGGCGCCGGGACGGAATTGATCGAGCGTGTAAATGCCACTGCCACGCACCGCCTCATTGTAACAGCGCGTGGCGATTTCACGCGTGGTGGAATTAATAAACAAATCTACAAAGGCAAAGCGTGGCAACTGGCAGGTTTGGCGGTTGAATTGAAACAAGCGCAAAGAGGTGCCAGTAGTGAGGTTGCAAGAGCCTTCTCCACGCACCAAAGCCCACAGTCGCGGCGTAAGCCAGCGATAAAAATCGGACAGTGTGCTTTCGGCATTTTCATTTAAATAATCGCGCGTCCAGGCAAAAATTTTCGCGGCGTTTTCTAACGCTTTCTCCGCACAGGCGGGGCAAATACCATTGTCTTTCGGCCAGGCAATCTGCAAGCTCTCATTGATAGCCCATTCGATTTGCGAAATGAGCGCCGGGCCGATGTCGCGCAATTTTACATCGCCGGCGATTATGGGGCGCGTGTCGGTTTGCACCAGGGCACGCCATCCCCAGGCGCCGGTTTCCTGATTGAGCAGAGCGCCAGCCCCACCGGGAAAGTCGCGCGCTACACGGTCGAATTCGACGCCGTTTTCCGTTAAGGCATGGCGAGTCGGCACACTTTCGCTGCCGAAAAGGCTGGAAATTTCGCCCACTGCGCTCCACAAACCGCGCGTATCACCATCATTATGCGGCAGCAGCACGAACTTTTCGCGGCTCTGCGTTTCGCCTTCCAAACGAGGCAATTTTGCAAAGTAATCCGTATCATGCACCGCAGCGACCATGACTGCCTTGGGTGCCATGACTTCCAGCATTCGGCAAAAAGCGGCTTTGACTGGTTCATCCCAGAGCACGGTTTGCCCTAATGTGAGAAACGGCGTTTGTGGATAGCGTTCGTGTAATTCTCGGATTACAGACGATGACGGGTGAAAATCAGGCATCTTAACTTGGTTTAAATACGCAATGAAAATAGATTAGAAAACATCAGTAAAGCAAAGCGCGACGAGATTTGTTGAGCAAATCGCCCCTGAAATTGTCGCGCACCGGACGCTTTAGCTGGTTTTGAGGATGCCTTTGTTTGTTTTTCGGCGCCTACTTCAAAAACATTTAATCTATTTGCATTATCGTAGAAATAGTAGAGCGAAAAGCAACTATCGCAGCAACTATGGCAGCCATATCAAAGCACTACGGAAGGATAGTTTGTGACGGAGCTACTCAGGAAATATCTGGAATTAGAAGCGCGCTTAAGCCGATGGCGCGCCGAACATCCTCTTTTTTCAATCGAAGAAGAAAATCTGCTGGATGAGTTAGACGCTTTATGGTGGCAATTTAACCGCGAAGAGCTGTCGTGGCTTGACCACTATTTAAACGCCCGGACAATACAAAAAACACCGAAGAGCGTTTAAAACAGGCTCTTCGGTGTTTTGAATTTACTTTGAATTTACAGGGTTCTATGCTTCTACTCGCTTACTCCATTAGGGGAAACGGCTGAACTCGGTGCGCTTTCGCTGACATCTATTGGCCCTTTGCGAAGCACCTGTTGCTCGCGTGCCGCAAGGCGCATCTCGCCGGTTTCAACATAGTAGATATTTTCGACAATATTGGTAGCATGATCGGCCACACGCTCCAGCATGCGCGCCACAAGCAGTAGTTTGGTAGCCTGCTCAACAAGAGTTGGATCATCGCGCATTTTATCCATCAACTCTGTTTCGAGCCGCGCGCAAAGGTCATCCACCTGGTCATCATCATCAATCACTTGATAAGCGCCTTCAATGGAATGATCAATAAACGCTTGAAGCGAATCGCCGACCATAGCGCGGGCCAATCTGCCCAATTCAGGAATATCCACCAGGGGCTTAAAATACGATTGCCCGGCCAGGCTGCGCGTAATTTTCGCAATATCTACCGCATGATCGCCGATGCGCTCCAAATCAATGACGATGCGGATGCTGGCCCCTACAATTCTCAAGTCACGCGCCATTGGCTGTTGCAATGCCAAAAGCTGCATGGCGCGCGCTTGAATGCCAAAAGTCATGTCATCCGCGAAATCATCATCCGTAACGACTTGTTTGGCTAAAGGCAAGTCTTGTCGCTCCAATGCATCCATCGCCTTGCCCAGCGATTCCTCGACAAAGCGCCCCAAACGCAGCAAATCGTTCTGTAATTCCTGCAATTGTTCTTCAAAAGTGCGGCGTATTATCATTTTAGTCCTTGGTATCGGATGCCGGATTATCCAAAGCGGCCTGTAATATAGTCTTCGGTTTTCTTATTCGAGGGGTCAGTAAAAATCTTTGAAGAAGCATCCATTTCGATGAGTTCGCCCAGCAAGAAAAAGCCTGTGCTATCGGAAACGCGTGCCGCCTGCTGCATGTTGTGCGTCACGATGACGATTGTGTATTTGTCTTTAAGTTCGCGCATCAACTCTTCGATTTTCAAAGTCGAAATCGGGTCAAGCGCCGAGCACGGTTCATCCATTAATAACACATCGGGATGCGTGGCAAGGGCACGCGCGATGCAAAGGCGTTGCTGCTGCCCACCCGAAAGCGCTAAGGCGCTTTTTTTCAAGTCATCTTTGACTTCTTCCCACAGCGCCGCGTTTTTCAAGCTGGTTTCGACTATGCCTGCCAACTCAGTTTTGTTTTTGATGCCATGCAAGCGCGGGCCATAAGCGACGTTATCAAAGATGCTCATCGGAAACGGGTTCGGTTTTTGAAAGACCATGCCGACACGCTGGCGCAGTTCGACAACGTCCACGTTCTTGGCATAAATGTCCTGGCCTTCGAGCAGGACACTGCCTTCGATGCGCACGTTTTCAATCAGGTCATTCATGCGATTCAGGCAGCGCAAAAAAGTGCTCTTGCCGCAACCCGACGGGCCAATCAGCGCTGTAATGGAATTGGTGGCAATCTGCGCAGAGATACCTTTCAAGGCTTGCTTTGGCCCATAATGCAAATTCACATCGCGCGCTTCCATTGTTACGGCTACCCTGCTGGAGTTGGCCGATGGATTGGCAGCGTGCCCATTACTTTTCAAGTTGGCGTTAGCAACGCCATTCGATTGTGTCATACGGTAAATGTCCTCAATTTTAACGGCAGGATGAAAAGATTGATTTTTATTTAATTGAGTTTACTTGTGTTTTATCTTTATTCGACAACAAAGCTGACAAAGGAGCGGCCTCCCCGCTAATCCAGCGAGGAAGCCGCTTCATCATTGTCCTATTGCGCTGGTTATGTTTACTTGCCGCCTTCTTTGCGCAGCAAGCCAGTCAACGACATATTTACTACAGCGCCCTTGTTGCCAAAAACCGAACCGGGCGTCTTGCGATTGTAACGGGCTTGCACAATGCGCACAATGCTGGAGGGCAGCGGCACATAGCCCACCGATTTAGACAATTTGGCCGTGTTTTGCAGATAGTAGCGCACGAACTTGTCAACGTGCGGCTGCCCTGCTGCTTTCTTGCTCACGTAAATAAAGAGCGGTCGCGCTAAGGGCTTGTAAGTGCCCTTGTTCACTGCCGCAATTGAAGGCCTCACACCATTAACTGCCACAGCGTTCAGCTTGTTCGAGTTCTCTTCATAATAGGCGAAACCGAAGTAACCCAGAGCGCCGCGATCACGCGCTACGCCCTGCACCAAAACGTTGTCATCTTCGCTGGAAACGAAGTCGGTGCGGCAGGCTTTTTCCTTGCCGTTGATGGCTTCGGTGAAATAATCAAAAGTGCCGCTATCTGTTCCAGGGCCATAAAGTTTGAGGGGCACACTGGGAAAACCGGCGCGCACTTGCGACCAGTTTCTGACTTTGCTGCCCGGCTCCCAAATCTTCTTCAGTTCAGCCGTTGTTAAATTGGTAGCCCAGTTGTTGGCCTTGTTGACCACAACAGTCAGAGCGTCATAGGCGACGGGCAACTCGATGTATTGAATGCTGCTTTTGGCTGCCGCTGCTGCTTCCGTAGCTTTTATAGGACGCGAGGCATTCGATATATCGGTTTCTCCAACGGTAAAC
>DASWNL010000315.1:0-4275 GCA_036399215.1 Abditibacteriaceae bacterium | reverse complement strand
CTGATTGTAAGCGTTCAATCTTTCCGCTTCACTGAAACAATGCCAAGTGATTCCCCGCGCCGTTATTTCGACAAAGGTTTAAGACTGGCGCAGATAGATAAAGAGCTACTAAAACTTGAAGCTTACATGGTCAAGCGTGTTAATGACGAAAGACAGGCGCGAGGCTTGCCTTCTCTTACTTCACATGGCTTATTGGCAGCTATCGCCCGCGCGCATTCGGGTGAAATGAGCGACAAGAACTATTTTGAGCATGAATCGCCAACGCCATACTTGCACACACCATCAGACCGTTATTTTCTCGCTTTTCATAAAAGGCCGCGTTGCGTGGCGGAAAACATTGCGATGGGTAGTTGTAATTCGTGGTTTAATCCCGAAGATGCTTTAGAAAAGATGGTGCGCCATCGCTTGAATTTGCCGTGGCGTCCCACGCAAGAAGATATTGAAGAGTCGCAGCGCGGCTTGATGAATTCGCCGGGCCATTGCGCCAATATTTTGATTCCTGATACTACGATCATCGGCATCGGTATTGTTTGCAAAAACGGCTATTTCTGGGTGACACAAATGTTTGCGTTTCCTTAATGCACCGAGACACAGGCATCAGCATCACAAGCACCGACATAAGCACCTCCATCCCCACCTCCTGCGCTTTGATCAGCAACACAAAAACATGGGAAGCCAAGTTTTATTCTTTCAACGCAGGAAACTCGATAGTTGGCCGCTGCCTTTTACTATTGTTATCGTGCTAAAATTTTAGCGGCGCGCGATGCGCTGATTACTTCATGCGATATTGGTTTTTGTTGGTCTTATTGGGTGGTGCCCTGGCATGGGGCGGCACGCGCTGGCGGGCGCATAGCGATGATGTGTGGGAGCGCATTGCGCCGGGCGTGGAGATGCGAACTTTGCGCGCACCGGGCGATGGCTCGGCGCGGTCGATTGTGGCGCTTCGCACCTCGCCAGATCGTATTCGCGTGGCAATGGGCGCGGCACGAGAAGCCGAAGCGTGGCGCAAAACCTTTAAGGCGCTGGCCGCAGTAAATGGCGGATATTACGATGCTGAAGGCAAACCATTGGGCTTGCGCGCTTCGCGAGGGCAGAAATTAAGCCCCCTGCATGGCAAGGCGTGGGGCGTTTTTTATACGCGCAGCGACGAGAAAAGTCCCAAAGCACGCATTGTGGCGACGGAAAAGTTTAAATGGCGCAGTAACATCCGCGTGGCGCTGCAATGCGGCCCGCGCCTTGTAGAAAACGGCAAGGTTCTGAAATTGAAACCGCAGTGGGCGCGGCGCACCGGGTTGGGTATTCAACGTGACGGTCGCGTTATCATCGCTGTAGCCGATAGCGAAATCTCTTTGACAGATTGGGCCAAATTATGGGCTTCGCCTTCGGGCCTCAACTGCCCGGATGCCCTTAATCTCGATGGCGGCCCGTCCTCGCAATTATCGTTGCAAACTGCTTCTCGTCAATTGCACTTGCGTTCGGGCCGCGCCGTGCCGGATACAGTTCTCATAAAGTAGTCAGAATGCACTTCATCATTGGCACCGCCGGGCACGTGGATCATGGCAAGACGACACTGATTCGTGCCCTCACCGGCATCGAAACCGACCGCTTGCGCGAAGAAAAAGAGCGCGGCCTTTCCATCGTGCCGGGCTTTGCCCATTTGACTCTGCCTGCCATCGAAGGCGCGCCGGAACGGGTGACAGGCATCGTAGATGTGCCGGGGCATGAACGCTTTTTGAAAAACATGCTGTCCGGCGTTACGGGCGTGGACATCGCGCTTTTGGTCATTGCCGCCGATGAAGGTATCATGCCGCAAACGACCGAGCATCTGCGTATTTTGGAGTTGCTGCAAATCCGCGCGGGCATAGTTGCGCTCACCAAATGTGATGCGGTTGAAAAAGAGTGGTTGGAACTGGTGCGGAGTGAAGTGCGCGAAAAACTGCAAGGCACTCTGTTTGGTGAAGCCCCCTTTCTGGAAGTTTCGGCCCAAACCGGCACTGGTTTGGACGAGTTAAAAACCGAGTTATCCAGAATTTGCCGCGATTTAGAAAAGACTCACCGTTCACAGGCTGCAAAGCCATTTCGTCTTGCCATTGACCGCGCTTTTAGCATCAGCGGCTTTGGCACTGTAGTGACCGGCTCGGCAGCAGACGGCGCACTTTCGGTGGGCGAAACCGTTGAGGTGTGGCAACCCGGCGCCGAGCGCCCTTTAGCAGCGCGGGTTCGCAATTTGGAAGTGCATGGCGAAAGCGCTCCAACAGTTTCGCGAGGGCAGCGCACAGCGGTAAATTTAGCGGGTGTGGATTTGGACGATGCCACGCGTGGCGGCACTTTGGCGGCGCCGGGCACGCTGCGCACCGTAACGCAAATTGAAGCCTGGCTCCGTGTGGTGCCGGATGCGCCGCGTCCTCTCAAAGATAAGGCGCCGTTGCGCTTTCATCTGGGCACAAACGAACTCGAAGCGCGCGTTCATTTGCTGGAAGGGACTCGGCTGCTAACGGGTGAGAACGGCTTGGCACGCTTGCGCTTTGCATCGCCTTTGGCCTGTGCGCGTGGTGATCGTTTTGTGCTGCGCGAAGTGGGCACCGAGCGAGTCATGGGCGGCGGAGTCATCGTTGATTTGACCATGCCTTCGTCGCGGGCCGAAGCCCTGCGCTGGTTACCACAATTATATGCGGGGCTGGAAACCGGTGATGAATCACAAGTGGTTGACACTCTTCTGCGCCGCGCCGGAGCGAGCGGCCTGACTGTTACCCAGTTACAACTGGAACTGCGCCGCTCCGATGTTATGGAAATTATAAAGGCGTTGGAAAAGCGTAAAACTTTATGGCGTGGTTCGCCGGGCGCAGAAGAAAGCGGCGAAATTTTGCTGCATCAGGAAAATGCGGCTGCTCTGCAAGAAAGTATCAAGCAAGCGCTGACGGCTTTTCACCAAAAAGAGCCATTAACCCCCGCTCTACCACGAGAAGCCTTGCGCACTGCACTGCCTCCTGCTTTATCGCAGGCTGCTTTGGAGGCGTTGCTTGGTGAAATGAGCCGCGTGCAGGTTATTGCTATAGAACCGGCGGGCGTGCGCCTGGCTTCACATCGCGTGATGCTCAGCGAAGACGAAACGCGCTTAAAAAACCTCCTCATCAAATTAGCGCATGAAGCAGCGTGGCAAGCCTTCACCTTGGATGAATTAATGGAAGAATGCCCGCCGGGCCAACGCGCTGATGCCAAAAAGTTATGCTTCGCTCTTATTAAAGAAGGTGCTCTGGTGCGCGCCGGTGATTTTGTTCTTACCAGAGAACGTCTTGAAGAAGGCGCGCAAATTTTAAAAAAGCACTTGCAGCAAAACGGCACGCTGTCCATTGGTGAGGCGCGCGAGTTATTAAATTCGACACGCAAATGGCTGGTGCCTCTTTTAGAATATTACGACCGCATTGGCCTGACGCGCCGCGCCGGCGAGGGCCGGGTGTTACGTTGAACCGTTATTCTATCGGAACGTGATTTGCGATGCTTTGCCCCGACTAAGCCGGCGCCGCGATGGAGAAACTCACGGGCGCCCAATTTTAACGAATTCCCAAAAGAATTCAGGAGGCAAAAGCAATGGACGAGACTCGTATAACCAGCAATGCAGGTGAAGTAACTGATGGCGGCGATGTGCATGTTCCCGCTTCGGAAGTCGCTGGGGCGCATGAAAGTGATGGCACAATGGGCCGTGTAGCCGGCACAGGCAGCGGCGCGATTTCCGGCGGCATCATTGGCGCGGCAGTAGGTGGCCCAATTGGCGCTGTTATCGGCGCTGTAGCTGGCGGTGCCCTTGGTTCGGCAGCCGGCGAGGCTGCACATCACGTCGGTGATGACCATGATGACGTGAACGTGGATACCGGCAGCGATGGCAATTTAGGACGCGTTTCGGGTAGTGGAGCAGGCGGACTTTCCGGCGCTATTGTTGGTGGAGTGGCGGCAGGCCCGGTGGGCGCGGTTGTCGGCGGGGTAGCCGGTGGTATGCTCGGTGCTGAAGCGGGTGATGTTGCCAAAGATACCGGCAACGACCGTGATGCAACCAGCGGCGCTTTGACAGGCGACCCCATTATAGATAGCCCCTCATCCTACGATGCAACACATAGTGGGCGCACCGACAATACAGTGGCTTCTGATGCCTTGCTTCCTGGTGTGCCCGGCGCTTTAACGGGCATCCCCGGTGGCGGTGTCGGCCCTGTGGTTGCTGTGCCCCCAACCGGAACCGGTGCGGACATGAACACACCCAGCATGGGCGGCCAGGATAACCCC
>DASWNL010000314.1:0-11125 GCA_036399215.1 Abditibacteriaceae bacterium | reverse complement strand
CCGACCTTTCCAAGTTTCCCGTATTGCAACGCCGCACGAAAGTTGTGGACAAGTTGGGACGCGAAGAAGAAAAATCCGAAGATGACCATTCGGCGGAACTGGTCTTCTGGATTAATGCTTATAACGCCCATGTTGTGAATGCGGTTTTGCAGGCTTATCCCATTAGTAGCCCGGATAATATCGCTAATTTCGATACGGCCAAGACGCATCGCGTTGCCGGCAAGGATTACTCCTTTGCCGAAATGCGCAAGAAGATTGTCTCCTTTGACCCACGCGCTTTTTTTGCTCTGACCAACGGCACTTTAAGTGGGCCGCGTCTTAGCCCAACCGCTTATCGTTTGGTCGGCCTTGATAGCAAGCTTGATCAGGATGTGAGTTCGTTTGTCAGTGACCCCAATAACGTGCAACTGTTGATTATTACCAACGAAGTTACATTGAATCCGCTGTTTCAGGAAGCCGATGCGCTTTTTAAAGGCAAAGCGGAGCGCGGAAAGTGGACAGGCATTCGCCGCTTGTTAGCCGATTACTCAATTATCAGCACGAACAAGCGTTTCTTCACGACCAACACCGACACAGAGATCAAATTTACGCGCCCACAGCGCGTCTTGAACCGCAACCCCAACTTATCTCCCGTTGCGGGATAACAATCAACCCGGTTCATTATTGCAGATAAGAAAAACACAGCGAGCAGGCTCTGCGTGGGAAAGTTTTTCGGTGAAGCGCGACCCAATTATGGCAGGAAACGCACGAAGTGGGCGCGCCTGCCTATATGACCAAGACGCTGAACTTTCGCGATTGCCTGATATATTAGGCGCCGGCCTGGCAGAGTAAGGCCCAGAGGTAAAGCTTACCTGAGCAGCCCCAAAGAATTTAACGACGAAGCCTGTAAGGGCTGTTGGGATCGTGCAACTCGTGGTAGCGAATGTTAGCTGCGAAGGCGATAGCGGCAAGATTTGCGCACAACAGGATAAAGGTCATTTTAGTGGTCTCCTTTTGTCCGGCCCCTACAAGATTTCAGCGCGATATGTCAAATCTTATGCCACAGTGGGCAGAGGATTTAAGAGAATTTTAACGGAATAATCAAATGCGTGCCTCATACCCACGTATCAATAATTAAGATGTGGGTAAAATGAAGAATTGTGTCTTCACGGTGACCATCAATTGAGATATGGCCTGCGGTAACCAACAAAAGCGTGTGATAACGAAAAAGCCTGCACAATTCAGTGCAGGCTTTTTCTATTTTTATTGGTTTAGCGATGCATTTCCTTTGCGGAAACCCAAAACCAGGCTGTTAGCACGAGCATGAAGGCTCCGCCCAACAGGGGAGGCATTATTTCGAGGCCCATAATCATCCCTTCTATATGACTGTATAAACAGACATTTAATAGCTTAAATATCTGCGAAGGATAACACAAGCAATAATAATGCCGGACAGAGGCTTCTGTTTCTTGGCCTTGGCTCTCATTTGTTTGGACAGACTTTTGAGATAGCCTCTAACACTTTTTTAGCAGACGCAGTTGTGTTTTTACTTAGATTAGGCTCGCCTTATCATCTGAAACAACCCGGCGACGTGCCCTTTCTAATCACACACTCTAAATTCCTTAAAATCATGAAGGAAATTCCCAAAGGAAGTGTCATTATGGAAATGAACGTTACTCGCACGCGACTCCTTCGCTCACTTACCTTCTGTGTCCTGGCTACCTCACTGGTGCCCTTGCCCTCTCATGCCTTGCGGCTCATAAAAAAAATCACACCAGATTCAAAGGAAGAGATGGGCATGACCGTAAAGTTCAAGCGCGCCAAAGAGGGCGCCTACTCCATTACCGTAACGCGCCACAACGTGGCCGGGGAGTTTGCTTTGGTTGAGGGCAAAGCAGTTATTGACGCGCGAACTGATGCGCGCATTTCAATGCAGGCAGATTACAAGGCCGACCTGGAAGTGCGCAAAGGCGACAAGTTAATCGCCCGAACGCCTGTAGCTGCTGAAAAGCAAGGAAATAATCTCATTTACGCTTTTGAGATCGCCCGCGATTGCATTAAGGATTCACGCTTCTCGGTCATGGAGAGTGGATTTGGCCCTGAAATTTACGAAGTAGATTTAAAAGAAATTGATCGTCGCATCGAAGCCTCCATACCTGAGCATCCTTAGCAAAACTCACAGGGCGAAAACAAAAGCTGCACCAGTAAAATTCACTGGTGCAGCTTTTGTTTCGCTTGTTAGATTTCTTCGGGGAGAAATGTGATAAACAACAGGCACGTTATAATGGATAAAGGAAAATTGGTTCCAAGACGAAAACCGTTTGACGCAAAGCCTTTGGTTGACGAATAAAGGAGCGACATCGAAGGAGGCAACATCGAAAATCCCAATTTGAAAGACCGCCTGCTCATTGTGGAAGATGATGAGGATATAGCAAATGTCCTCTCCATTGCCTTGAGCCTGTTGGGCTATCAGGTGAAGATTGTCGCGGGTGCAACGGAGGCCAGTCGGTATTTGGCAGACAATCACGTGGATTTGGTTATCACAGACTGGATGTTAGATGATGGCAGCGGCGCTGATGTTTGTGCGGCAGCCCGCGCCAAAGACAGCCGGATACCGCTTATTGTCATCTCCGCCGTGATTGGGCGCTGGGATATGAGGGTCGTGAAGTCTCATTCCAACGCTCATCTGAAAAAGCCTATCGATATGACCAAGCTCCGCCTGACCGTTAATACGCTATTGAATGAGCGACAGGCAGGAAGAGAGACGAAAAAAGCGTTGGAGTAAACGATGTTTAATTCATCATCTGATTCACTGTCTGACTCGCCCCTTGAAGAACAGGGACGGCGAATGTTGGCTGCCATAAGTGTCGCCTTTGACCATGCCACAAGCCTGGAGCAAGGAACTGCCAGTGGCACTGTTGGGCAAATGGCGTCCAGGAGCGATGCGCTACTCGGCCATCTCATTGAAGAAGTGGAACAGTTTCGACAGTTGCTGAAGGAAATGCTTGAACAGGACGGGCTTGCCGAAGAAGCAAAAAACGAGTGACCAAAGACCATTGGCACCGTTTTGGGCGGTGGCGCTGCAAAGCATAGATCAGGAGATTGGTTCCTGTAAAACAACGCCAGTTTTGAAGGACGAGACAACCGATCCACTGAACCCGAAGTGGTATCTGCGAAAATATCTGAAGCAATATCTACAGCCGTGCAGGATGAGGAGCAGCACCTTAAAAATATCTCAACCCATGCTGCCCATCTCCATGATTTACTACAGGAGGTGCGCCATTATCAGCGCGGCGAAAAACACGACCCTATGGCGCTGTTCCTAAAATGCATCAAGTTGAAAAGAGCATCCCACCGCGTTTGGTTTTATTCAATCCTGAAATTAAATTGTTGTCTTTGATGAGGCACTTTCATGACTACGCACTCTGCGCCGCGCCGCGCCAAGATTATTTGCACTATCGGCCCCTCGTCTCGTTCGCCGGAAATGATGCGCGCCCTGCTCCTTAATGGCATGGACGTGGCGCGTTTTAACTTTTCGCACGGTGGGCCGAACTTGCAATCCGAACACGTCGAAACCTTGCGCCGTGTCAGCCAGGAAACAGGCCGGCCCATAGCGATTTTGCAGGATTTGCAAGGCCCGAAAATTCGCGTCGGCCCTATTGAGGGCGGCATGGTCGAATTAAACGAAGGCCGGTTTTTTACTCTTACTACTCGCCCCTGCGCGGGCAATGTGGATTGCGTTTCGACCACTTATCCGGCCTTGCCGCGCGACTGCCGCAAGGGTGACCGCCTTTTGCTCGATGACGGCCTGATTTCTCTTGAGGTCGAAGAGGTAAACGAAACCGATGTGCGCTGCATAGTCATAGATGGCGGCCCTTTGAAATCGAATAAAGGCATTAACTTGCCGGGTGTAGCGGTTTCGGCCCCGGCGCTTTCAGAAAAAGACCGCCATGATGTCGAATGGGCCATTCAAAATGAACTGGATTACGTGGCGCTTTCGTTTGTGCGCCGCGCACAAGATGTGCGCGAACTGCGCGAAATTATTAATCGCCACAATTCCAAGATGCAGATTATCGCCAAACTGGAAAAGCCCGAAGCAATTGATGATCTGGATGCCATTATTCAAGAATCGGATGGCGTAATGGTGGCGCGCGGCGATTTAGGCGTGGAAATGTCGCCCGAAGAAGTGCCGCTTTTGCAAAAGCAGATTATTAATGCCGCCAACGTGCAGGGCAAAACCGTTATCACCGCCACGCAAATGCTGGAAAGCATGACCGAAAACATGCGCCCTACACGCGCCGAAGCCAGCGATGTAGCCAACGCGGTTTTAGACGGCACCGCCGCGCTAATGTTATCCGGCGAAACGGCAGCCGGTGCTTATCCCCTTGAATCTCTGCAAATGATGGCGCGCATTGTCGAGCGAGTAGAAGCAACATGCGAAGATGAGTGGCACGAAATGCGGCGCCAGGAGCGCGAACTAAAAATAGAGAAAGACCACTTCGCTTTAGCCACTGCCGAAGCCGCTGCCCACGCTGCGGCCCGTTTGCGGGCGCGAGCTATCGCTTGCTTTACAGAAACCGGCTCCAGCGCGCGTTTGGTTGCCAAATTTCGCCCACCCGTCCCGATTATCGCCCTGACTCCGCATGAAAACACTGCCCGCCAACTGCAATTAGTGTGGGGCGTGCGCCCCGTTTTAGTTGAGCGCAGTCTTGATACCGATCACATGATTGTGCAGGCGGATACGCGTCTGATTGAATCCGGCATTGTCGTGCCCGGCGACATTGTTGTTGTCACTTTAGGCGCACCTGTTTCGCAGCACGGCTCTACCAACGCCATGAAGTTACATCGCGTTGGCGAAATGGATTTAGCTTAGATAATTCCTGCAATTTCATGTGAATTTTATGGCTGGCCGTTTGGAATGGAAACAGCTATGTTCTGCCGCGCCCTAACTGGTGAACAATAGACAGCGACCATCTCAAGGTGTTTGTGAACCCTCAATTAAAACGATTCTTCGCTTATTATCGCCCGCACAAAAGGTTATTTGTGCTGGATTTTTCGTGCGCGGTCATTGCGGGCTTGTTGGAATTGGCTTTCCCCATAGCCGTAAAGACATTTGTAGATAAATTGCTGCCAGGCCAGAATTGGGGCTTGATTTTAGGCGCTACGGCGGCCCTGACGGGCATCTATGTGCTTAACGCGGTTTTGCAATACACGGTCAATTATTGGGGCCATGTTTTGGGCATCGCCATCGAAACGGAAATGCGCCGCAAGGCTTTTGACCATCTGCAAAAGTTGTCTTTTCGTTTTTACGACAACCAAAAAACCGGCCACTTAGTAGGGCGCATCACCAAAGATTTAGAAGATGTCGGCGAAATCGCCCATCACGGCCCGGAAGATGTTTTCTTAGCCATCATGACGTTTTTGGGCGCTTTAGCTTTGATGTTCACCCTCAACGTTCAACTGGCGATTCTCACGGGCCTCGTCGTGCCACCAATGGCATGGATTGCCACGCGCTACGGCGCGGCTCTGGGACGCAACTGGCGAGCACTGTTTCAACAAGTCGGTAATTTCAACGCGCGTATCGAAGAAAATGTCGGCGGCATCCGCGTGGTGCAAGCCTTTGCCAACGAAGACCACGAACGCGCCCTGTTTGCCCAGGACAATCGCAACTACCAGGACACCAAAATCGAAGCCTATAACCTGATGGCCCGCAGCCGCGTGCTCAGTTACATGTCTATGCGCAGCGTGCAGGTTTTGGTGATGATCGCCGGCGCGTATTTTGTGCTGCACAACGAACTCACTGTCGGCGGTTTCATGGGCTATTTGATGCTGGTCAACGTCTTTTTTCGCCCTATTGAAATGATGAGTGCGGTTCTGGAAACCTATCCCAAAGGCATCGCCGGTTTCGCGCGCTATACAGAACTTCTGGACATTGAACCCGACATTGCTGATGCGCCGGATGCCATTGATGCCGGTCATTTGCGTGGCGCGATTCGCTTTGACCATGTAACTTTCGGCTACGACACGCACCAGACCGTGCTTCGTGATATTGATCTGGCGATTCGTCCCGGCGAAACCGTGGCTTTTGTTGGCCCCAGCGGCGCCGGTAAAACCACGCTTTGCTCGTTATTGCCACGTTTTTACGAAGTGCAAAGCGGCAAAATCACAGTTGACGGCATTGATATTCGCCACATGACCCTGGCTTCGCTGCGCCGCAATATTGGCATCGTGCAACAGGACGTGTTTCTTTTTGGCGGCACGTTGCGCGAAAACATCGCTTATGGAAATCTGCAAGCCAGTGAAGACGAAATCCACGAAGCGGCACGCCGCGCGCGATTGGATAGCATGATTGCCGCTTTGCCGAATGGTTTGGATACAGTTATCGGCGAGCGTGGTGTGAAGTTATCGGGTGGTCAAAAACAGCGCGTGGCAATTGCGCGCATGTTTCTGAAAAATCCACCGATTTTGATTTTGGACGAAGCCACTTCGGCCCTCGACACCGAAACCGAACGCGCCATTCAAGGCGCTTTGGCCGAATTAGCTAAAGGCCGCACCACATTAGTAATCGCGCATCGTTTAGCCACTATCAAAAACGCCGACCGCATTATCGTAGTGGATGAAACCGGCTTAGCCGAGCAAGGGCGCCATGAAGAACTAATCGCCGCAGGAGGCATTTATCGCCGCTTGCACGAAGGCGTCACGGTTTAAAAATAAGTTTTAACGCTGCACGCGACCTGAGGCGTCGCCACCAACTAAAGCATCCACTTCAGCCACAGTCACCCGGTTATAGTCGCCGGGAATGGTGTGTTTAAGGCACGAAGCGGCAACAGCCCATTCGAGTGATTCTTGCGGCCCCATTCCCATGAGCGCGCCATAGATTAACCCGGCGCCGAAGGAATCACCACCGCCTACGCGATCAACAATAGTAATGTCGTAGCGCCGTGAAAAATACGCCTCACCGTTTTGGTAAAGCATCGCGCTCCAACCGTTGTGGCTGGCGCTGAAACTTTCACGCAGCGTAATGGCTACCTGTTTAAAGCCAAAGCGCTCATGCAGTTGGCGAGCTACATCCACATAAGTTTCTTTTTCAATCACACCGCTTTCGACGTGTGCGCCTTTGATTTTAAAGACCGATTCGGCGTCTTCTTCGTTGGCGATACACACATCTACAAAGGGCATCAGTTCGCCCATCACCTGGCCCGCTTTATCGCGGCTCCACAGCTTTTTACGGTAATTCAAATCGGTGCTGACGGTAAGACCGGCAGCTTTGGCCGCTTCGCAAGCCTCGCGCACACAGGCGGCTGCATTATCGGATAAAGCAGGTGTGATACCCGTCCAGTGAAACCATCGAGCATCAGCGAAGACCGCAGGCCAATCCACCATGCCCGGCTCTATTTCAGAAATAGCCGAATAAGCGCGGTCATACGTCACTTTGGAAGCGCGTTGGCTGGCGCCGCTTTCTAAAAAGTAGATGCCCATGCGCTCGCCGCCACGCACGATATGTTTGGTATTGACGCCCAATCCACGCAGCTCAGCAATAGCGCGCTCGGCGATGTCGTTTTTGGGCAATCGCGTAATAAAGGCGGCATCCATTCCAAAGTTGGCCAGGGAAACTGCGACATTTGCCTCGCCGCCGCCATAAGTGAGTTCCAGATGCGTCGCTTGCGAATAGCGCGTAAAACCAGGCGTCGCCAAGCGCAGCATAACTTCACCAAAGGTAATAACTTGTGACATGTTCTTTTAAAACACAAAGACACGACAAAAGAAGATTGGCCGCGAAAAGACACAAAACACACAAAAGAAAAGAGCAAAGACCTGCTTAATAATTTGCGTATTTTGCGGCCATTCCTTTTCTATATATCCTCTGTGGCTAATTCCTCTCCCTTGCCAGGCGCACAGCAGCGATGAGTTCCTGGGCACGTTTCGTTAATTCATCCCAGTTGCCGGCTTTGATGGCGGCTCGATCTACTAATTTACCGCCAACGCCCAGGGCGACAGCGCCGGCTTTGATCCATTCGCCCGCATTAGCCGCATCCACGCCGCCCGTCGGCAAAAGAGGAATGTGCGGTAAGGGCGCGCGCAAGTCTTTGATGTAACTCGGCCCCAGACGCGTAGCGGGGAAGACTTTTATGATGTCGCCGCCCAGTTGAAAGGCGTTGAACACTTCTGTTGGCGTCAGGGCGCCGGGCAGCATGGCCGCGCCCAGTGTTTGCGCGGTTTCAATAACTTCGGGCACTACGCACGGACTAACGAAGTAAAGTGCGCCGGCCTCAAAAGCCATTTGCGCCTGCATTACATCGGTGACGGTTCCGGCGCCTAAAACCAGTGGGCCATGCGGACTATCAAAGTTGCCTTTTTGGTTTTCCTCAGCTACGCGCGCAATCACCTTAGCCGCATCGGGGACGGTAAACGTGATTTCAATGCAGCGCACGCCGCCTTTAAGCAAGGCGCGCGTGGCGCCAATAGCCTCGTCCTCAGAGTCCACACGCACAACGGCCACTACGCCGCTTTCCCGAATTTCCTGAAGAGTTTTTTGTTTATCGCTCATGGTCTTTTATCAAACACTTATATGGGGCTTCTGAAGACACCAAAGCCAATTTTAGCGTAGATATTTCGGTAGGGGTAAGGGCCAGGGAACGAACGGGGCCACGTGTGGTCTGAGTATTAGTTTTGGGATTCGTTTTCACGTTGCCTTTTGCGAGGCACAAAATCACCGTTAAATATATTAAACAGTTTAAAACGGCGTTCTACGGGTTATAATGAAAAGCGTTTGGCCTTGTCATCACCACGATTGATAATTATTAATTCGCAACTGATAAATTCACAACTGAAAACAAGGCGTAAATGAAAGACAAATTATATTATTGCTGAATCGCTCTGCGCGTTAGCTTTAGGGCTTTTCTGAGTTTAGATTCAGGTTTGAGGGTTCATGAGGGTTCAATATGTCAGCACAAAAACAATGCCCAAAATGCGGTGAAAAAAATCCGGCGGAAGCTGTAATGTGCTGGGCTTGCTATACCTCGCTTACGGGAGGCGGAGTTGGCGCGGCAGCACTGGCCGGGGCAGGTGCTCCGATGGGGGCTGCCACCCCCATGGCCGACAGCGATGAAAAGAAGAAGATCGATCCCAAGCACCTTGCCATTATTGGCATTGGTTTATTGATAGCTGCCGGCTTTGGTGTTAGCACCATGATGGGCAGCGGTGAAGGCGAAAGCGACCCTCTGCCCTTCGGAGGAGACACTGTCAAGCCGGACAAACCAGCAGGAGATCCGCCGCCTGCTGTTCAAGCTGCAGCACCTAGTGGCGCAAACCCGGTGGGGCCAAGCGCGCCTACACCAGGTGAATTAGGAGTCGCACAAAAAACACCCTACCAATTGGTAGCCGCACCCAATTTGCGCTATTCCGCGGCAACGGTTGCTATTGTTCCAACACAAAACAATGTGTCGCCTGCTGAAGCCAAAGCGCTGGCTACTGTTGCTCAGCAGCAAATCCTGCAAAAAAAGAAGTTCGCGCCGGTTGAAATTTTCGTTTTCAACGATGAAAAGTCGGCTCAAACACTGGCGGCCTATCAAAGGCGCCGGCGTGGCGCACCACTTACTGCCTCCGATTATAGTTCACCCGATCTCGCTCCGGCCTGGAAAAGCGTTATTATCCGCCACCGTAACGATGGAAAACGGACAGCTTACACGTTTCCAAACCTCCAGCCTGGTAGCTTCTGGTCTAATGACTCGCGGCAGTAACATTTAAGAGTAAGACTGCAGAAACTTTGAGGATAGCCAGTGACTTCATTTGCTTACTACAAGCACAAAAAAAGCACCATCTCTTAAAAGATGGTGCTTTTTTTGTGTTGGTAAGTTCAAAACATAGCGATGATCAAGGATAAAAATAATCATCGAACACTTCTTCCGACCCTACGGGAGCTACTTCAACTTTGCTCCAACTGTAGCTCTTGGCATGTCCGTCACAAAAAACGAAGTTCATGCCCTCCAAATGCCGGTGTCTTGCACCCTGAACAGGTGTATCTATCACTGCGATTCCGCTATACCAGGCGCAATCGAAGGCCAGTAGCGTTTTAGAGGTTCGCTGCACATCAGCCAGGGCAACAGGTGGCGTAACAAGCAGGTTTCCATTAGCGCCATAATTGCCCTGCGAGCGCGTGCGCCAGGGCGGCGCCGGTGCATTCCAACGGAAATCAGTTGCTGGTATCGCCGTCGGAATTGTCGTCGTCAATGGCTTTGAAGATGCAGATGGGCACATAAAGACTTGTTCGCTCTTCATATAAGGCGTGAGCATTGTCGCAAAGGTCGCGCCGTCACCAGGTGCGGCTGTGTTGGTGGGCTGGCTGGGTGGGTAGGTTTCATCGGCATCTTGGACATATTGGGCCATACCTATGCCAATCTGCTTGAGATTGTTCATGCACGACGAACGACGTGCATTTTCGCGGGCGCGCGCAAATACCGGAAATAAAATCGCGGCGAGAAGCGCTATTATCGCTATAACCACAAGCAGTTCTATCAAGGTGAACGCTTTGTAACGATGTCCCCTTATTAGAGGGGGCGATAACGTGCCGTCGCGAGGGGCAAAAAAAGAAAAATATTGCATGAATCAGCTCCTCAGGACGTTTAGATTCCTTATCATTATACCCATTAGGCCTCTTATCCAAACCCTGCATTGTTTATAGCCTATATAGTGGCTGGCATAAACCATTCGGACAAAAGAATGCCTCAAAAGTCACGGTTCTGCATTCGCGAAATCCGCAAATCTGCAATTTAAGTTTTGCGAAACAATTTCCCTGTTTGGAAGCCTGCCGCTATCGTGCGCTATAATGCTGTTTGACAAGCTGTTTGCCAAAAGGAAAAACATGAAACGACTTTTCACACGCTTTGTTCCCGGATTGGCGTTATTTAGCCTGACAACACTCGCCTGGGCCGCCAAAAAGCCGGATGTGGCCGGCACTTATACCATTCAAGGCGGCAAGGGCGCTATTGTCCTAACACTTCAAGATGAACCCGAAAACAAAGTGTCGGGCAGCTTGAATGGCGGTGACTTGAAGTTAACCCTCAAAGGCTTGCCTGAGGGGGGAACCAGTGGAGTGATTGGCTCTATGACTGATGCCAACGGTCAGTTCATGTCTTATTTCCGGGCT
>DASWNL010000313.1:0-3071 GCA_036399215.1 Abditibacteriaceae bacterium | reverse complement strand
TACACTGCCCGCAATCCGCTGCGTTCACTGGCATTATTGGCATCTGGTCTCATGTCTTACAACTCCTCCACAACCTTTTTAGCCGCTCCTTCCGTCTTGCAAGAAAGCCTGACATTTCCTTATGTCCAAGGCATGTTCTTCGCTTCGGCTTTGCACAGTCGTGGCGGTTGGCAACAGGTGAACCAGGCCTACAAGAACCTGCCCGCTTCGTCGGAGCAGATTCTTCATCCCGAAAAATACTTTGCCCGCGAAGCGCCGGTCAAGGTGCCGTTTCGTGACCTCACGCCAAAACTCGGCCCCGGCTGGAAACTGCTGGATCACGATGTGAACGGCGAATTCGGTTTGCAGGTGATATTGAAGGAGCACCTCCCTGCCCCTAACGAAGCCGTCGAAGCCGCCGCTGGTTGGGCAGGAGATCGTTACGCAATTTATCAAGGCTCAAAAGGCGCCCGCTTAATTGCGCAGGTAACGCTCTGGGACAATAAAAACGAAGCTCTCGAATTCTATAAATCTTACAGGCAACATGCCAACCAACGCCTGAAAAAAGAAGCTCTTAACCGCAATTCGGCTCTGCTGTGGAAGTCCGGCTCCGATTTTATCTGGCTCCGGCAACGCGGCGCTAAAGTCACAATTTTGGAAGGCGTGAATCTAAATCGAAATCCCGCACTCCTGGCTGCCGCTTTATAAGCTGAGATTGCTGTTGTTAATGCGCTTCTGAACTTGATATTAGCAAACGATTGTGACAGGTCAAATGTAAACAAGGTCAATGAGACGTTAATCAATCCATAGATTTGGTTAGACTCCGAAGCCGATTTCGGTTGAGGGGTTTTGAACTATGGCATTGAGAATGGAAGATATTGTTTCGCTGTGCAAGCGACGTGGTTTTGTATTTCAGTCTTCGGAGATTTATGGAGGCTTTGCTTCGACGTGGGACTATGGCCCCTTGGGCGTGGAATTGAAGCGTAACGTTAAAGAAGCCTGGTGGCAAAGCGTGGTGCGCGAACGCGACGATATGGTAGGGCTTGATGCTGCAATTCTAATGCATCCGCGCATTTGGGAAGCCTCCGGCCACGTTGCCACTTTCAACGATCCTCTAGTGGATTGCAAAAGCTGCAAGGGCCGTTTTCGCGCTGATCATGTTGATTTGAGCGCGCCCTGCCCCACTTGCGGTGCCAAGGAATCGTGGACTGAAGCACGGCAGTTCAATTTGATGTTCAAAACCAGCGTTGGCCCGGTAGATAAAGAAGATGGCTCCAACATCGCTTATCTGCGGCCCGAAACGGCGCAGGGCATCTTTGTGAATTTCATGAATGTGCAGACTACAAGCCGTAAGAAACTGCCGTTCGGTATCGCTCAAATCGGCAAGGCGTTTCGCAATGAAATTACGCCGGGCAACTTCACTTTTCGCACGCGCGAATTTGAGCAGATGGAAATTGAATACTTCTGCCGTCCTGAAGAGGCGCCGCGCGTGCATCAAGAGTGGATTCAGGCCCGCTATGAATGGTATTTGTCCTTAGGCATGAAAAAGGAGAATCTCAGTCTGCGCCCACACGAAAAAGACGAGTTGGCGCATTACGCACAAAGCGAAGAATCCACCGGCACAACTGACATCGAATATCAATTTCCTTTCATGGATTCGCCCAGTGAGTTAGAAGGCATTGCCAACCGCGCCGATTTCGATTTGACGCAGCACGCCAAGTTTTCGGGCCAGAAGATTAGCTATTTCGACCCAACCACGAACGAGCACGTCGTGCCATATGTCATTGAGCCTTCAGCGGGGGCTGACCGCGCGACCTTAGCGTTTTTGGTGGACGCTTATCACGAAGAAGAAGTCAAACCGGGCGACATGCGCACGGTTTTGAAATTTCATCCTAAACTGGCGCCGATTAAAGTGGCCGTTTTGCCGCTTGCCAAAAACAAGCCGCCCATTGTCGAAGTCGCCAAAAAGTTAAAAGCCGAATTAGCCAAAAAGACGATGGCGCAATACGATGACACGGGCGCGATTGGCAAGCTTTATCGCCGCCAAGATGAAATCGGCACGCCGTTTTGCATTACCGTAGATTTCGATACGATTGAAAAAGATCAGGCCGTAACCGTGCGCGACCGCGACACCATGCTCCAAGAGCGCGTTTCGTTGGATCAAGTGCAAAATTACGTGATGGAAAAGCTGAATAGTCAATTGCTGAGTCGTTAATTAAAAGGCCGCGCCAACTGGCGCGGCCTTTTTTCTCGTCTTGGCTTACTCAGCCGGTTCATCGGCCAATAAGGGCGAGCCATCGCGAGTGGCGCCATCGCATTTCCGCAATGCTTCGCGGCCCATCTGTTCGGCTCGCTGCCACTCTTCTTCAGAGATTTCAGTTTTGCGTGCGGCAATGCGCTCGTTGTCATCTGATAAAAACTCTGCGATATAAGGGATGAAGTTACCGTAACGTTTGTGATCGCGTTCACCGGGCACTAAATCCGGCGCAAGGCCCTTTTCGCGCCGCCTGTATAAGTTGACAGTCAGCAAGCGCGAACCGGCGGTTAACTTATATTCTTCAACGAACTCATCAGGAAACTCTAATAGTGCCACGCAGTCCAGTTCGTCGGTATAGGCTGCTACGATTAGTGGTTCCAGATACACCACAACGGCAGCGCGGCTATCACCGTTATTGAGATGCTCTTCAATGCGTAAAAGCCACCAATCCCATCGCTTACGCAGAGTCGGGATGTAACGAAGAAATTTATATATTCCCTGTGGAAATAACTGCGGCTCAAGGCGCCGCAATTTTTCGTGTGAGAGAATAACTAAGCCCGGATGGCTGGCGCGGGAAAAGTTGTTTAGCGTCTGTGCGTTGGCCTTGCGCTTTCGCATAGCTAAGTCCGTCGCCTTCTACCCTTTCAGCACGGCTTCTCTTCATTCTCAATTCTAAATTCCCCTACCCGCCTCCGCCGCCACTGCCTTTGATGCCACCTTCAGTCATCGAACGAGCATCTAAAAGCGTAGCCAATTCAGCTTCGGAGAGTTCAGTTTCTTCCAGGGCAACGTCTTTCAATCGGCGCTTTTCCTTATAGGCTTTCTTGGCAATGGC
>DASWNL010000312.1:0-12847 GCA_036399215.1 Abditibacteriaceae bacterium | reverse complement strand
CACATCATCCACAGCAAGAAACCAAAAATATCTTTCTTGTAACCGGGGCAGTCACGTTTGATGTCTTTTCGCCAGATGGAACGCAAGCGCGTGTGCTCTAAAATGCCGGAGTTATCGCGCGTTTTCTGATCTTCCAAAACGAAAGTGACCGCTTTAGCCAACCATTCGGGGTCAAGCACCACGAGGTTTTCTTCGGCTTTTACATCGGCCTCGTCGCTTTGCGGCGCATCACCAAAAAAGACGGCATTACCCAACACATCCATCACGCTGGCCAGGCCTTCGCAACTGTCTGCATTCATGCCGCGCGCGATGCATAACTCAGCAAATTCGCGGAAAGTGATGGTTGTCTTTTTTGAATCGCGCACTGCGATTTGAGCTTCATGCCAGGAAACAGGATAAGGCGTATCCATGCCTTCAAGTTGCGCCGCAGCTTTCGCAATGGCATTTTTCAAAGCAGCGATACCGGTGCCTTCGGGGCCTTTGACACTATCCACTTCGTAAAAACCCTCAATGAAATCGCCGAAGCGTTCACGCAGAGCATCTTGCCCCAAAACGGCGGGCACATTGCCGTCAGCGTGCGTAGAAACGATAAAAACTTTGGCGCTTTGCCCGGCGCTCAATTGAATGCGTTCCAAGCGCGCTATTAAATCGGGGTCAGCACCGGGGCGCGGCTTCCACACTAATAGATAAATCGCTTTGGGACTAAAGAAAATTTGATGCGTAATTTGATAGTGTTCTTGCCCGCCAAAATCCCAGCAATTGAAGTGCAGAGTGCGGTCTTTTTCGGTGGGATGCGGCAAATCCAGCGGCTCACGGGCGATTTCTATCCCCTTAGTGGAATTGTTGCCGCCCTGTGGCATTTTCCCTTGTAACGCCTGCAAAAGCCACGTCTTGCCCACTTCGCCCGGCCCGACGAGCAACAACTTTGCTTCATTGAATAAACGAGGCGGCTTATCGCCTTGCTGCGCCAACTCGCGCAGATAAGAGATGAGCTTTCCTTCTTTTTCCAAACGGAGAATTTCGGCGGGAAGTGGATTACCCTCGACTTCGAGAGTTTGCAATTTACTTAAATGACCAAGTTCAGGAGGAAGTGATTTCAGTTCATTACCGTGTTCCCCGGAAGTAAATTTGACGTGAGGCGAAATGTGTCTTCCTCCTACATAAAGCATTTCCAGATTGCTTAGGTTCGAAATATTACTTGGAAGATTAGTAATTTGGTTTTTGATAGCGTAAAGTTGCCTCAGACCACTTAAAGACCAGATGCAATCAGGGAATGATGTAAACCTATTCCATGAAATTGAGAGGCAGCTAAGTTTCTTTAGATTACCCAAAGACTCTGGCAGCGTCGTCAGTTGGTTCAGGTAGAGGTTTAGCGATTGCAATTGCTTGAGTTGTCCGAGCGACTCTGGAAGCACACTTAGGTCGTTAGTCGAAAGGTCTATTGTTTGTAGTAGTGAGAGATGCACTATAGACTCCGGGAGTGCCCTCAGTTGGTTGCCGGAGAGGTTAAGTGACTGTAGCTTAGTGAGTTGACTTAATGATTCCGGCACTGTAGTCAATCCATTATCCTGAAGGTCTAATTCTTTTAACTGCGAGAGATTCCCTAACGATTCCGGTAACTCAGTGAGTTGTATGTTAGAAAGATCAAGTTTTTTCGCGCCAATACGCTGCGCTTCTTCAATTTTCTTTTCTGCTCTTCGATAAGCCTCATCTTTTGCCATTATGATTCTGTTCCCTGCTTAGAAATAGCGTAGGGGCAGGCACAATGGCCTGCTCCTATGAAATGCGACTTTAATTAACCCAAGTTGCTACCTATGATGCCTGACGAATAAATTCGCGGCTCAGGACGCCAAAGGCGCCGATTGTCCGCCTGCGCGGACAGCAAATCGTCGGCACAGGCCGACGCTCCGCCGAAGGCGTTGAGCCGCGATTTCAATCGCGGGGCATAGGTAGCAACTTGGGTTAATTAAGGATGCCGAAAATCGTTGGCGTTTAGACGAAGGGAAGATTGAGAATCTGGCGGGGATTCCATTTCTTTTGTAGGAACAGCGTGGCGTATTCGAGAGTGATACCGTCCGCAGCGAAAGAATCCAGTTTCTGTGCCATTTTTTTCAGCACTTCTTCATGGCCGCTGCCGGCTTCCCAACCGATTTGTTTTGTGCCTTCCTGCAATATCTTTTGATCGCCGACACGTTTGAGAGGCGCAGCAAATTTGGTAGTGGATTTAGTGCCGCCCCATTCATCAAGGGCGTATTTGAAGCTATGCGTTTTGAGCAGACCTTTATAGTTGCTGAAATACTCTTCCAGCACCGAAAACGCACCATTCACGTTATTCAGGCTGCCCGCATACCAACTGCCCGATAGAAAATCTATGTTAGCAATGCCGGGGTAGTAATCTTTAATGCCCGGCACGGCTTTGCTATTTCTGGTTGTCGCATTAAACGTCAGGTCAGAGCGCACAGCCGGTGAAAACGACATCTGAAAAATCGGAGCGACATCGCGGAACACGCGCCGCACTTCTTTAAAAGCTCTGATAAATTCCTTCGGGGTAGCGGCAGGGTTACTGTAACCCCACTTTTTGTTTTCAGGCGTGTTCATTTCAGAGGCAAAGCGAATCACAATATCCAAACGCTTGCCAGGAGCGGCCTTCTTCGCTTTTGCCTCCAGTTCCTTAGCCATCTGAGTGAGTGCCTCAGTGCTTTCAAGCCTATGCATAAAGCCAAAGGGGTCGCTGATTTCTTCCGGCTGCAAAGCGAAAATCACACGCATCACACTGGGGCCATTGGGTTGATTCAAGGCATCAAGGACACGGTCAATCTGTGCCGAATGCGTAAAATGATTGCCCGGCGAGCCTAAAATCGGCGCTTGCGGGTCGCTCGCTTGCGCGCTTTTCCAATTCTGGATGGCGTTGGCGGAAAAGCCAAAATAAGTGTTCACACCCGACGGTGCAAAACCGTAATCCTGCTCACAAGTCGGAAAATCTTTGACCAGGGCATTGAAGTCAACCAGCACAATTTTCTGGTTTGCATCCTTGTATTTTTCGTCATGCTTGGCGAAAAAACATAAATCTTTTACATTAGATAGTCCCATGATTTCTCCTTGTGCAGCAGTTGATTTATACACGAGAAACTTTGTTTGAATAACGATTGTTCTCGCACAATTAAAGGAACTTTACACGCCTGCTGCTTTGGCGACAATAGCCATGGTTTCGCGTTGGCGTTGGCGCACAAACTCGCGCGCCTTATTAGCTTTAACTTTGGCGCCTTCAGGGTCTTGAGCAAGAGCCAACACGGCAGGAACAACACGCTGAGCTTCTTCTTCCTTATCCAGGTCAAAGAGCCAATCACCAAGACCAATGTCGCGCCACATCAAGCCTTTACTGGTTTGCTCGGCAAAGCGGCAGACAATGGCCGGAATGCCGTTGCCGATGCACATAATGGGGCTGTGCATCTCTAATCCGAACAAGCCCGCCGAGCGCACATAGGTGCTGAGCGCTTCGCCCGTTAACCAGTAATCGGGGCGCCACACGACTTTTGGTTTTACATCGTCCGGCAGTTTGTCGTAGATGTTTTCTCTATTAACCTCCATCTGGCTGGAGTCTTCCGGGCAAAGCAGCACTTTCATCGGCGTTTGCCGCACTACGGCGATAACTGATTCACGCAGCGGCGCGATGTCGTGCTCCTTCATGGCTTCGTTGCGCGCGTTCTTGTTTTCATCGAAAGCCACACCCGGCTTCATTTTCCAATAAGGCGTATAGCGTAAGCGGGCGATGCAGCAAAGGAATTTACCATCCTCCAGGCCGTGCGCTTTGAGAAAGGCATCGGCTTTGGCATCATCGCGCAAATCGGTGGCAAAGGCGCCATCTGGGCCGAACTCCATAATTGGGCAGGTGCAGCCTTTATCTTTTGCCAGTTGCAGCGAAATCGAATCGCGAAAGAAGGCGAACTTCGCGCCACTTAGCGTCTGGATGGTTTGAGCGAGGGCCGTGTCCGCTGCATCCTTGGTTGCTGTAGAATCCCGCGCCGAAAACGTGATGCCATACACGCCATAAGGCTTGCCGGTTTCCTTGCTCCATCGCATCACGTCCTTTTGCGCTACTAACGATGGGCCGGAGCCATGCAACAGAAAATCGCACTCTGCAAAAGCCTGCTTTATCTCTGCTTCGCCCTTGAGAATGATGAGTTTGGGAAAGCGCGCCTTCAATAACTCTTCCACACCATTGTTTATATTGCTCGGCCATAAAAAAACCTGCGCTTGCGGAATGTGCTCTTCTAAAAGGCGCAGCACGCCCGGCGTATGCGCTATGTCGCCGATGTTTACCGTTTGCCACGATGAGCGCAGCAAAATCTTCGGTGATTTTTTTTCATCAGCGCGCAATGCGGAAGCAAGGGTAGTAGCCATAAGCGAAGCCAAAAACGTGCGACGTGAAAGTGAGTTTTCTGTCATCGGTCTTGCTTTGACCATTTCAACCTTTAAGGCGATGCGGTTTCAATTTTTGCTGGTGTTAGCGGCTGTGCTTCGTTGCGCGGTTCCGGCAGAGCGCGGCGCCCGCCAAACGAACCTAAAATATTTTCCAGCACCGGCAACATTCCCGTGACACGTTTGGCGCGGATAATGGCATCCCATAAACCCTCGAAGCGCTTCCATCCGCCCGCATAGGCCAGATGGCGCAGGCTGTCATGAACGTTTTCATGCGTGCGTGCGCCCTTAAAAATGTTGCGCCACGAATAAAAATCCTCATAAGCACGCCAGTAGCCGGCTTCCAATTTTTCGGGTGTGATTTGCGTCGGGCGATAAACCACATGGCGCGTATCGTATAAATCCCAGTTGGAGTGCAACAAGCGGTTTTGCTGCTGCATTTTTTGATACAGAGCCGTGCCGGGATACGGCGTCATGATGTGAAAAGTCGTGGTTTCCATACCCTGCTCCACAGCCCAATCTACTGTGCGCGCGAAAACGCTTTCATCGTCATCGTCCATGCCGAAAACGAAGCTGCCATTGACCATAACGCCGCAATCGTGGGCGCGTCGAATCGCCAAATTATAATCGCGATTCAGGTTTTGATTTTTGTTTTGCGCGCGCAGGTTTTCGGCAGACAAAGTTTCAAAACCCACAAACACGCTACGCATTCCGGCAGCGGCGGCTTTTTCTAAAAGTCCCGGTTTTAAAAGCGATTGCACTGTTGCCGCGCCTTGAAAGAGGCGCTCCATGCCTTGCATCCCGTCGAATAAGGCCGAAGCAAAATGCGGGTTACCAAATAAATGATCGTCTAAAAAATAAACGTGCTTACCGGGCAGTCTTTCGATTTCGGCCAGAGCCTGATCAACGGCCTGAGTGTAAAAATGCTTGCCGTTTTGAAAAAATGAGCCGACATAACAAAAGTCGCACTTGTGTGGACAGCCGCGCGAAACCACAATCGAGTTGGGCACCAGATACAAATGGCGCTTAATCAAATCGCGGCGAATTGGTGGCGCGCCCAGTAAAGTTTTATTTTGCGAAACGTATTTCTTTTGCGGCGCTCCGGCCCGAAAATCCTGCAAAAACTGCGGCCAGATGTCTTCGCCCGGCCCACAAAAAATAGTGTCGGCGTGAGGCGCGGCTTCTTCCGGCAAAGTCGTGACGTGTAAGCCACCCAGACAAACATAAGCACCCTTAGCTCGATAATAATCGGCCAATTGATAAGCGCGATACGCCGAGGTAATGTAAGCCTGAATAACAACTAAGTCCGGCTCGTCATTAAGATCAAGCTTCTCAACGTGTTCGTCTTGCAAAACTACTTCGTCTTCGTCGTTCAAATATGCGGCAAGCGAAGCTAAACCCAGCGGTGGAAAGAGCGCATATTTTACGGGGCGAAACAGTGGACTGGTGGCTTCGGTCAGGGCCGGCAAAATCATTTTTACGCGCAAAGAATTTTTCATGGCGATTTCTCCAATCGTTCGCCATTTTAAAAATGCCGCGCGCCTTGTCCCACGCTTTAAAAGCCATTCGCGCGGCACTCAAGTGTCAAACAAGGACAAAAAGGGCTGATTTTCGCGGCGCATTGCCGTAAACTGCGCGCGATTCCCATGAAAAATACCTTTAATGTCGCCGTTATCGGCGCCGGGGCCATTGGCCTCAATCACATTGATTCATTTCAAAAGCACGAAGCCGCCAAAGTGGTGGCTGTGGCCGAAGTCTCACCCGAACGCGGGCAGGAAGCCGTTGATAAATACAACGTGCCCTATCTTGTCACCGATTATAAAGAGTTGTTGGCGCGCGAAGATATTGACGTGGTTTCCATCGCGCTGCCCAACTACCTGCACGCGCCGGTTGGCCTGGAAGCCTTAGAAGCCGGCAAAAACGTCATGATTGACAAGCCGGTTGCCACCAACGCCGGGGACGCCGCCAAATTGGTGGAAGCCGCTAATCGCAGCGGCAAGCTCTTGATGGTGGGCCAGAATAACCGCATGACCGAAGCCGTGCAAACCGCCAAACAACTGATTAATCGCGGTGATTTAGGCGAGGTTTATCATGCGAAAACCGCCATGCTGCGGCGCAGTGGCATTCCACGTATTGGTTCATGGTTCACACAAACCAAATTCGCTGGCGGCGGCTGCGTTTATGACATTGGCGTTCATGCTCTTGACCGCGCCCTCTATTTAATGGGCGAGTTTGAAGCGGCTTCGGTCAGCGGCAAAACTTATTCGGAGTTTGGCCCGCGCGGACTGGGCGACGGCAACTGGGGCAAAGGCGAAGTTGACCCGAACAAGCCCTTCGATGTAGACGATCTGGCGATTGCGCTTATCAAACTCAAAAGCGGACGCACCGTTTTGTTGGAAGCTTCATGGGCCGCACATCTGGATAACGCCGACAGCACGCACATTTTCGGCACCGAAGCCGGTCTCAAACTGCCGCCTCTGGAAATGTATAAAGACACGCCCGATGGCTATAAAGTCGAACCCGTTGAAATGCTGCCGCCTTTGGTAGATACCAACCGCATGGCGCATTTTATTGATGTGTTGCTGGGCAAAGCCGAACCGTTCATCAAGCCAACGGAATCCTTAGCACTGCAAAAAATCTTAGATGCCATTTACGAATCCTCGCGCACTGGCCACGAAGTGCGCATTGACTAAATTTGATAATCAAAACGGCCTCTGCTTTAGTTATAAAGCAGAGGCCGTTTTGGTTTTGTCTCACACAACTCTGAACGTCTGTGCTAAAATCCCTGCATGAAAAAACCAGCAAAAAAGATTTGTCTGACCGTTGCTTCGACTTGTGTTGTTGCCGCTTCATTCGCAGCAGGACGCTTAATTGCGCAACCCGCACCGGCAGCCAAACCCAAGAATCCTCTTACGCCGGAGCAACAAGCCTTTCAAGGCGACCTGAACGCGGCCATTAACGCCAATCATTTCTCCAAAGTCAACAACTTGCTCTCCCAGGCCGCAGGCGCGCCTGAACTGACAACAGTTGTGGTTGAAAAAGCCTGGAATCAGGCGTTTAACGCCGAGCCTAACGGTGACCGGCGCGCTGTTATGCAAGAGAGTTTTGCCGCTCATCAACGGCAATTGCAAATTGAGCTGATGGAGCAAATCCTGATTGAACTCAAAAAGCAAAACGCCAAGAAATAGACCTGCTTGTAGGGGCGCAACCTGTTGCGCCCCTACAAGCAGGTCTTATATTCCCAAATTCGCCGGTAATGCATCCTGTAAACGGTAGGATGATGGACGTAGATGCACAGGAACTAAAAACAAAGCCGCGTTATTCCAGGTGCGCGTCGCTTTAATTGCAAATTCACCTTCAACAAACGGATACAACAGCGCCAGATGCGGCAATGTGCCTCGACTTCGATGCTCAATTTCGCCGTAAACCGTAATCTGCCGCACATCATCGGCGTCGGGTGCTGCATTTTGCAACGCGCCGGGCGTTTTATATTTCGCATCACCAAGCCACAATTGGTCTTTCGTTCGCCAGCGAAAATCAGCGCGTTGCGCAATCGCTTTGCGCGGCAATTGCAATAACGTGCCGACTTCTTGCTGCGTGGCAATAGCAACGCCAAAATGCGCGCGTAAAGCGGCTTGAACGTAATGTTCAAAAACGGCGTTCATGTCCAGCAAAAAAGTAAGACCGGGAGCCGCGCCCGCCGCTATATCATAAGCCGCATTCTCTAAAAGGCGCTGTGCAAACATCACACTAAAGCGCAGTTTTTCGGTATGACGATTGAAGACAATTGTTTCACGCAAAGCCTCACGAGGTGTGACCGAAACCGCCTCTTCCAGATGCGCTAAGCAATCGTTTAAAACAACTCGTGCGCGCGTATTTCGCACACGTTTTATCAGGTAATCGCAAGCGCATTTGAGCAAGCGTGCTAATTGTGTGTCCGCGCTGATTTCATCCCAGATGCAGGCCGTTTGGTCGCTCCGATCCCAATTATGCGTCGCTTGTCGCGCAAAATGGATGCGACCTCGCACCAGGGGTAAATCATCGGCGTGACCTCGATATTCAACCGGCAAGCCTTCCTGTAACTCCACCAATAAACGCCGCGCGAATAAGAGCGCTATTACATCGAAGAACTCCAGTGGCGCCGAGCGCAACCCGGCTTCATCGGCGGTTCTAATCTCTGTTTGTGACGCTTCCAACAGCCACAGGAAGTGTTTCATGACGCCTTCGCGTGATGAATCTTCTCCATCTAACTTGGGCCAGATTTCCAGCGTGATGCTCTCTGTTTCTAAAACACCGACATAACTGCGCACCCGCAGCCATTCGCCCTGCGTGCCTTCAAACCAGAGGGGCGGGGCGCTTAATTGGTTTTGTATTCGCCATGATTCGGCCCTGGCCTGAAGCGCGTTTTTCTCGCGCGCATTTAAATCAGCGCGCACGCGGCCCCATTCATTGATTTGCAGCACGCGGCGTTTCATTTTTGAAAGTAGTTCTTTTGCAAGGCTTCAAGCGGGCTGAGTTTCTGACCAACATCAAAATACCACTGCCAGCGCGTGCGGGCAAAGGATTCTTCATCGGCGGATAGCGAAAGCGGCAGCAGAAAGCTTGCCTCTGCCTCCAAATCTTCTTCACCCAAAACAAAACGCAAGCCTTCCCAATCGTTATGAAAATACTCCTGCAACAGCGGAATAATCTTCTGCGCAAAAACCACATCGAAATCGGCATCATTCAGAAAATAAGCATGGCCGATGCTGTGTTCACGGTCGCGACGAATTGTGAGGCGTCTATTCATCTCATTCATCACGCGCCGTGCTTCTTCGGATAAATGAGGGCAAACCGCTGGAGAAAAATCGGGACGCAACTCCTGAAAATCAAAACGGCGCCGCAACGCCACATCCAAAACCGCCAGGCTTTTGTCGCCCGTATTCATGGTGCCAATGACGAATAGATTGGGAGGTAGCGCAAAAGGCAATTGTGAAATCGGCAAAGTGGCGCGCAATTCGTTGGCAGCGCCCAAACGCTTGTCTTCTTCCAATAGCGTAATCAATTCACCGAATATTTTCGCGACGTTGCCCCGGTTGATTTCATCAATAATCAAAACAAAACGCGGCGCGTTAATCTTCCAGCGGCCATTGATTTTGCCTTCGAGAAAGCGCGTTGCAAGACTTAGGTTGCCTGCGGCAGCTTGGCGCGGTGCTTCTAAGGATGCCTCTAAAGCGCGCAGAGCAATTTGCTTTAAAATGCCGTCATGACACTCGTAACGTGCCGCCCCTTTGCCAGTCAAAACCGGACGGATGCCTTCGATGAAATCTTCATAAGCCAGCGATTGATGAAACGTTACAAAGGCGATGCGTCCTTCGCGGCGCAAAGTGTCAAAGCGCGCTTTGGCTTCGGCATGATCGGCAAAATTGCGCCCTTCGATAATCTCAACAGCGCGTTCAATGCTGGCATAAGTTTTTCCCGTGCCCGGCGGGCCATAAAGAATGGTATTTAGTGATGTAGCAGGCAGGTTCAATTGCGGTTCTGGCGCTGATGTATTGTCAACCGTTTTTTGAAGGCGCGGCGCGCCATGAAAGACAAGGGCAATATCCTGCGGGCGTTTCACTTCAAGCAGCGCTTCTGTCCAGGAACCGGCCCCGGCGCCCCCCGGACGTGCGCCGCGATACAACGATCTATCGGGTTGCGGCTCCAATTTTAGTGTGCCGCTTTCGGGAATAACTTCGCGCACCCAACCGATATAATGCACGCGCAAGTTAGCGCCGCCCACACCTTTAATGGCGAACTCATCACCGGGCCGAATTTGCGCGAACAGTTTTTGATAGCGCCGCGCGCTGGCTTTCTCAAGTGGTAAATCCATCTGCCATTCGTGATTGGCAAGAAAGCGTTTTAACTGCGATTGCCCGCCCCATTCATGGCCTCCGGCCCAGTAGCGCGGATCACGACGTGTTAGTGCATCAACATAAATTTGCGGTAACGGCACATTAAAATAATCGCGCGCCGCTTCAATTAGTGCCGCGTAATCGGCCAAATTCCGCGCGCTTTCCGGCAAGCTATAACGCTTTAAATAAGCGGTTATTACGCTGTCGAGCGGCAAGTATTCATCGGGATTCATCCAGAACAAGCCGATGCTTAATTTCGGCGCAACACCGCTTTTGTTTTGCGCGATACAAGGCAACTGGCAGCAACTTTCAAACAGTGCAGCATCTATCTGATGCGCCCCAAACTTCTGTGCTTCACGCGCCAGTTGCCACAAATTGGCAATCTCTATTGGGCCGCAGTTGCTATCTAAAAACCAGGATGCGGAATTATCGGCAGTGGGAATACCGTTCCAATCCAGCGGCACTTCGGCCTTAATATTCAGATGATCTTTCCAAACACCGGCAATCTTGCTTCGATTCGCCTCGCGGATGCTGCGATTAAAAGAAGCGAAAACCGTAAAGGGGTCAACGGCCTGGCGCGGCGTTTTGGGGCCATCCAAAGCAAAAAGCGGCAACGCCTGCGCTTTGATGTCGCGCAAAACTTGCAGCAGTTCGTCCTGGCGGTTTTCGTATTCTAACAGGCGCGCCGCCATCTCTTTGAAAAAGGGCCGTCCTAAAAATTGATTTTGCATCATGCGCCTTAAGTTTGTCATTCCCCGCACCTGAGTGCGCGACGATTGATTTTTCTAAAGTTAAAATGCCGCCTGTGATAAGTGAAGTAGAAACAAAACCGAAAACCATCTCGCGACGGCGCTTGTTGCGCGGCGGTCTTTGCACCCTCGGCACCCTGATCGCGGGCGGGAAATGGGCGACGGCTGTTGAGCCGCACTGGGATGAAGTCGAGCGCAGTGAAATGCCTCTGCCGCGCCTGGAAAAAGCCTTCGACGGCTACCGTATTGCGCAACTTTCGGATATTCACATGGGCGATGGCATGAGCCGCAAACGCCTGGATGGCATTGTGCAAAGAACCAATGCCCTCGGCGCCGATTTGATTGTTATTACCGGCGATTTTGTATCGGGCAATGGGCCGCGCTGGGCCGGACATTTAACCGGCGCGCTTTCCAAATTGCAGGCGCGCGACGGCGTTTTAGCCGTTCTGGGCAATCACGACATTTGGGCCAATGCGCGCGTTATTCGCCGTGCCCTGCGCGATGCCGGTATCCGCGAACTGCCCAATGAAGTTCACATTCTGCGGCGCGGTCATGCGCAAACCTTTATCGTAGGCGCCGATGACCCCTGGTGCGGCAAAGCCAACATCGCACCGATTGCGCGCACGCTTCCTACTCAGGGCGCGGCAATCTTATTAGCGCATGAGCCGGATTTTGCGGACGAGTTTTCTAAATTAGGCCGCTTCGACTTGCAACTATCGGGTCATTCCCACGGAGGGCAGGTCTGCGCGCCCTTCTTTGGCCCGATTCACTTGCCCGCTTACGGACAAAAATACCCGCGCGGCCAATATCAAGTGGGCGACATGATTCTCTATACCAATCGCGGCGTGGGCGCCAGCGGCATCCCGGTGCGCTTCAACTGCCGCCCCGAAATTTCGCTTTTCACCTTGCGGGCAAAGCAGATTTAGATTTGCGAAAGCGACGCCACATCAGGAAAAATGGCGCGGCGGCAAAGAGTGGCAACAAATAAGTGGCGTAATCCAAAAGTCCAGCACGCCGCACTGCCAGGTCGGCAGAGATTGATGGATCGGCAATCAGGTTTTTAACAGGGCGCTCTGGCGTGTTGAACTGCTGGGCTGTAAACAGTGTTAAGTAGCCTACTCCGCCGTTGCTGATTTTATCCAAAGCCGGCACTTGTCCCCGGCCAATTGAAACAGAAGGGCGGGCTTTTACAAACCTGTAGTCTCCAAACTCCTCAGAGGGCACCGGGCTATTGGTAAAAGTGTAAAGGATGACATCGAAGATGCCGGAATGCGTCGAAAACTTCAGGGGCAATGTTGCCCTATCCGATTTATAAACAATATGCAGCGGCTTTAAATCGGCAAAGGAGCCGCTCAGATTATTAATCTTCAGTGCTAAAAACACAACGCCTTTGCTAACGTAAAACGCTTGATTCTCTTTCGGCACCTTACCAAAGCCATTTTTGGCAAGCCACTCATTGAGTGCGTCACCGGCATCGTGTGTCAACATTTCAACCAGCGTGATTTCGTAATCACCCACAAACTCGGTGGGATGCACTTCTATGGAGGCACTATTAGAGGCAGCCGCCGTCTCCTCCTCTTCCATTCCTGAGCAACCGAATCTTCTTTGAGAACCCTGTTTAGTCGCTTCAAGAAGTTGCTCAAACAATTGAGGATCAGCCTCTTCGTATTTTGAGGGTAACGAGGGCAAGGGAATCACCCACGCCATGAAAGGTGGTAAGCTTGCCACACCTTTGCCGCTTTTCGGCGTGCTTTCAAGTGAAGTCTTTATGACCAGGTGAGCGTTTTCGCCATCGTGAAATAA
>DASWNL010000311.1:0-2169 GCA_036399215.1 Abditibacteriaceae bacterium | reverse complement strand
TTAAGGCTGGCTTATCAGAATGCGCGTCCAAAGTTTTCGCCAGCCATCGCCGCTGTTCTTCTTCGAGAAGACCGGGTGTGACATTCACTTTATCCAGTGAATCAAGCAGTATCCAGTTGGCGCGACTGCTTTGGATAAGGGAAACGTGCTTGCTTTCTAAAACCGGCTTTTTGTTTTCACTCAAAGCAGCGCGAATGTTTTGGCGATGGTCATGATTGCCCAGTGTCAGGTGCAAAGGGAAATTACTCATGAGAGGTTTAAGAACCGAAATCAGAGTTACATAATCACCCGGTTGCCCATCTTTCAAGGCGCAGTCTCCGTTAATGAAGACACCGGCAGGGCGGCGCATGGTCAAAACTTCACCGACGGCGCGGCGTAAGTGATTGGTTAAATGCACTTCGCGGAAAACTAAATCGCTATCAGCCGCAATATGCGTGTCGGAAAGCAGCGCCCAATGCGTATCGTCGTGCTCACCGGCAAAAAGTTCATGAGGAAGCATCAAAGCCGCCCCGGTTAGAGCGGCGTGCTTTAAAAACTGGCGGCGCGACAGAGATGGCGCAAGATGCAATGGCATGAAAAACCTCGCAAAATCAATTAAGCAGCTATGAAACAATTAAACAAGATTTATCTCGTGTGCGGAGCATTATTTTTCTCACTGCTTCCCACAGCGCAAGCCAACTACAAAGCCAAAGCCGAAGAAACGATGAATTTCATTCAGGCGAATTTATATGATGAAAAGGCCAAGCTTTATCATCCAGCGGTGCCGTTGAAAGAAAAGGAGTTGCCTTACGACTTCATGTGGGGCAACGGCGTGCAGTTTTCGGCTCTGGTCGGTGCGACGCGGCACAATCCTCAAAAATATAAGCCGCTGATGTATGCTTTCGCCGAGGGCCTCAAGAAATACTGGGACGCGCAAGCGCCCATTCCCGGTTTTGATGCTTATTTCGCTTCGCCCACCGATGATGACAAATACTACGATGACAATGCCTGGTTGGTGCTGGGTTTTGCCGAAGCCTATGAACTAACCAAAGACCCCATGTTTCTCGATTGGGCGCGGCGCGCTCACAAATTCGTGCTCAGCGGTTGGGACGAAAAACTGGGTGGCGGCATCTACTGGCGGCCCGACCAAAAATCGAAAAACACTTGCGTGAGCGCACCGGCTGCGGTTTCGGCCTTGCGACTTTACCATCTGGGTGACAAAGACCAGTTGCAATGGGCACAGCGCCTTTGCACCTGGACAAACAATACTTTGCAAGACAAAGACGGCCTGTTCTGGGATAACATCAGCACCGAAGCAAAGAACATAGGGCAGATTGAAAAAACGAAATGGACTTACAATACCGCGCTTATGTTGCGCGCTAATATCGGCTTATATAAAGTGACCAAAGACGCTAAATATCTGCTTGAAGCGCGCCGCATGGCCGATGCCGGGCTGAAAAAATGGACTGATCCGCAAACCGGCGGCTTTGCCGATGAAGCCAAATTCAATCACTTATGGAGCGAAGCGCTGCTCGAACTTTACGAAGCGACTAAAGACCTCAAATACCTCAACGCTGTGCGCCGCGATGCCGATTTTGCCTGGCGCTATGTGCGCGATCCGAATGGCGGCTTCTGGAATAAGTGGCGAAAAGGCAACCGCAGCGGTGACGAGCGCAAAACCATGATTGAAAACGCCGCGCCCGCTCGCCTCTTTTGGTTGCTTGCACCATATCTCGATGTTGAAGAGTTACGTGCAGCGGGTGAAAAATCTTTACAAGTTGGCGACCACCGCAAAGCCGCTGATTTCTTCCAGCAGGCATTAGAAAGCACTTCGGATATTGGAAATTAATTTAACCCCCAACCCCCTTGGTAAGGGGGCTTTACGCTTCTAAGCCTGTAGTGCTTTTGTCTGCTTTGAGTTTTTATTGGGCGTAAGGAGAAAACCCAGCAAAGCCCCCTTACCAAGGGGGTTGGGGGTTAAATCTGAAGATTATCCTGCCAGAGCCGCGCGTTTTTCGGCGATGAGTTTCAACAACGCATTATGCGGGTCGGCGAATTTGGCCGTCCCTTCGCTCATTAGCGTTTTTTCCATCGCTTCAACGTTTACGGCGCGGTCAATTTCGTCCAGCACGCTTTGAGACGGCAATTGCGTTAATTGATTGGTGAATGCTGTGCCCAACTCTTGAACAG
>DASWNL010000310.1:0-6696 GCA_036399215.1 Abditibacteriaceae bacterium | reverse complement strand
GAAAACACCCGTAGAAATTGCCGAAGAACGTATTGAAGAAGCGCGGCGCACCGGGGCTAAAGAACTTAATTTAATAGGTTTAGGCTTGACTAAATTACCTGAAACTATTGGACAACTCACTCAAATCCAGCATTTGGACCTTACTAGCAATCGCCTGGTCGACCTTCCTGAATGGATAGGTCAACTTACCCAACTTCGGTATCTTTATTTGAATTCTAATAATTTGCATGTTTTACCTAATTCTATTAGCAAGCTTCTCTGTCTTGAGCGACTTGTGCTTGGTGGGAATCAACTAAAGATACTTCCGCAATTTATTGGTCGATTACCCCAATTGCGAATGTTGTATTTGTGGGGAAACGGTTTGAAAGACTTACCAGAAGCGATTGGAAAAAATCCTCAGCTTGAGCTACTTAGCCTTGAGAGTAATCAAATAACTAAATTGCCGGAGACCATAGGCCGACTTTCAAAACTTGAGAAACTCTATTTGAACAACAATAAATTACAGGAGCTACCAGAATCAATCTGCCAACTTTCTAATCTTAAAGAGCTTTATCTGCATAACAATGACGCTTTAGGCATTCCACCTGAAATCTTAGGTCCAGAATACACTGATATAGTTCTTGAACCACACAAAGCGTCAAAGCCTGCTGATATTCTTGCCTATTACTTTCGTAATCTAAAGGAATCACGGCGGCGGTTGAATGAGGCCAAGATTCTCATCGTGGGACAGGGGGGCGTTGGTAAAACCTCGTTGGTGAACCGGATTGTTTACGACAAATTTGATAAAGACGAGCAGAGAACCGAAGGTATCAACATCGCGCGGTGGCAGATGCCCTCGAAAATGGCCGATGAGCAGGTGCGGCTCAATATCTGGGACTTTGGCGGGCAGGAGATTATGCACGCCACGCACCAGTTCTTCCTGACTAAGCGTAGCCTTTATATTGTCGTGCTGGATGCGCGCAAAGGCGAGAACGAAAGCAACATTCACTACTGGCTCAAAATCATTCAAAGCTATGGCGCTGATGCGCCCGTTATCGTGGTGGTCAACAAAAATGAGCCACCGAATCAACTGGAACTGAACGAAACACGGCTGAGCAAAGATTACGCGCCAAACCTGCGCGGCTTTTTCAAAGTCTCCTGCGAAACCGGAGCCGGAATCGCCGAATTGAAAGCCGCCATCGAAGAGCACATCAATGCGCTGCCGCACGTTTACGACCAGGTGCCGGCCAGTTACTTTGCGGTCAAGGAAAAGCTGGAAGGCCAGGCCAAGACCAAGAATTTTCTTGACATCAAGCAATACCACAGCATGTGCCGCACCAATGGCGTCACAGATGAGCGCGATCAAAGCATTCTCATCCGCTTTTTGCATGACTTAGGCAACGTGCTCAACTTCGACGACCCGAAAGACCCCTACGAACTGCGTGACACCAACATTCTCAATCCCGAATGGGTGACAGGCGGCGTTTATAAGATTCTTAACAACAACCCGCTGATGCAGGCGGGCGGCAAACTCGACATCTCCCAGCTTGGCGCAATTCTTAATGACCCAAAGTGCTATCCCGAAGAGCGGCACAAATTCATCGTAAACATGATGCGCAAGTTCGAGTTGTGCTTTGATTTCCCGGACTCTGAGGGGCAGCGTTTGCTGATTCCTGAATTGCTGCCCAAAAACGAGCCTGATATTCGCTGGGATGAGAAAAAGAGCTTAAATTTTCAATATCACTACACTGTGCTGCCTGAAGGTGTTCTGCCGCGCTTTATCGTGAAGATGCACCATCTGCTCACCGATAAACCAACCTACTGGCGCAGTGGGGTGCTCTTAGAGATCGACGGCAACGTTACCATGGTGCGTGGCGACACGCAGGCCGGTCGTGTTTATATTTCGGTTTCCGGCCCGCCAAAGGGACGGCGCAGTGCCTTAGCCATCATCCGCAATGCCTTCCGCGAAATCCATAACACCATCCCGAAAATTGGCGCTCAGGAAAAAGTCCCTCTGCCCGATAATCCCGACATTGTGGTGGATTATAAGCATCTGCAACGATTGGAGGAGTTCAAAACCGAGTCTTTTCTGCCTGAAGGCGCGGACAAGCAGTATCGTGTGCGTGACCTGCTGGACGGAGTGGATAAGGACTCCTTCGATGTGTTTCTCAGCCATAATAGCAACGACAAACCGGCGGTGCGTGAACTTGGCGAACAGTTAAAAGCGCAAGGTATGAGCGTCTGGTTGGATGAGTGGGAACTGCAACCGGGCATCCCGTGGCAGCAAGAGTTGGAAGAGGGAATCCGAGCTTGCAGGAGTGTTGCGGTTTTAGTTGGTAGCGATGGAATTGGGCCGTGGGAGAACGAAGAAATGCGGGCTGCCCTGAGCCTTGCGGTGGAGGATAAGCGGCCTGTGATCCCCGTTCTCTTGCCGGGTGCTCCACGAAAACCATCTTTGCCCTTGTTCCTTACCAGTCGCACCTATGTTGATTTGCGCGAGGGATTCACAGAAGCGGGATTAAGCAAAATCGTGTGGGGCATCACCGGCGATAAGTCTCGTCGTAAGGCGTGATTCACGACACGGCGCGTCTCTGGCTGTCGAAAAGAGCGCTATTTTGCGAGGAGTTACCAAACCATTTATGAAGAGCCTATTTTCGGGTTTGTTGTTGTCGGCCACATTATCGGGCGCCGTCTTGCCCGCTCACGCCGTAGAAGGTGATGCACTGTTTGCCAGAGGGAACCTCGTCGCGTGGTGCATTGTGCCATTCGATGCAAAAAAACGCGGGCCTCAGGAGCGCGCGGTGATGCTGGACAAGTTGGGTATTCGCAAGTTCGTTTATGATTATCGCGCCGAGCATATTCCGGCTTTTGATGCCGAAATGGAAGCGTTAAAGCAGCACAACGTAGAATTGGTGGGTTGGTGGTTTCCGCAGTCGCTTAATGACGAAGCGCGCACAATTCTCGATGTTATCCAGCGCCAGAAGATGACGAAGTGCGACTTGTGGGTAATGGGTGGCGGCGGGCCAACAAAAAATGCCGAAGAGCAAACGCAGCGCGTGGAAGCTGAAGCGAATCGCTTAAAGCCGATTGCCCTTGAAGCGGCCAAACTGGGCGTGCGCGTCGGGCTTTATAATCACGGCGCGTGGTTTGGAGAGCCGGAAAATCAAATTGAAATCATCGAGCGATTGAAGAAAGACGGCATTACCAACGTCGGCATCGTTTATAACCTGCATCACGGTCACGAACATCTGCCGCGCTTTGCGGAATTGATGCAAAAAATGAAGCCCTATCTGATTTGCTTAAACATCAACGGTATGGCGAAAACGGATGCCGATAAACGCAAAATCTTACCCATTGGCGCTGGCGATGAAGATTTAAGCTGGCTCAAAATTGTGCGCGATAGCGGTTATTCCGGCCCCATTGGTATTCTCAACCACACCGATGAGGATGCCGAAGCGCGCTTGCAAGACAATCTCGACGGCTTAGCCTGGTTGACTAAACAATTGGACGGGACGACTCCCGCACCCAAACCAAATTGGCGCTCTTTTGCGGAATAGGAACGCGGAGCTACGCTACGCGGAAACAGCTTTGATTAGCGCAGAAAAGAAAGACTGTTTTGAGGCCGGATGCCCTACAGGTGGGAATAGCCCCAAAACCCTCTGAAATCTGCGAAAACCAAAGCTGTTTCCGCGTAGCGTAGCTCCGCGTTCCTATTGAAATTTTTATTCGCGCACGCAGATGATGCGGTCAATGTAAATAGCCTGGATATTTGGGTTGTTGGTCGGCGCGGCCCAGACGTAAGTGCCGGTTTTTAGCGGTTGCGTGCCCAAATCAATCCATTGATATTCGCCTGACGCTGTTTCTTCCAGAGTGCGTTGCTCTTGAGCCAAGTAGGTTCTGGTTGCTGTATCGTAAATGCCGCAGGTAAAAGCAGTGCCGCCTATCGGCGTGCCCGCTTTATGTTCGACGCGGATTCTCAAGTAGCAATGCCACGGTGCGGCTTTGAGAAAAGCATTATCATCGTCGGGATGCCACTGAACTGCCCATTCTGTGGTGTTGCCCACAATGCGTGCGGCTTTGCCATCCCCTGCTCCGGCATCATCTACCAAAGTTGCTAATTCTCCGGCGCGAAACAAGGTAAAAAGATTGTCCTGAATGTCCAGAACACTTGCACCTGGCTTCAACTTTAAATCGGCAGGTAACGGCGTCGCTTTTGATTGCACCAAACGGCGTTTCAGAGAAGGCGCGTAATCTTTCCACGGGCCGCCTTCTTTCCATTGCCCGGTGCCAAACTCTTCATTGGCTTTGAGAAACTCTTCGCCGAAAGCATTTAAATCCTGCGGCCCTTCAAAGGCGGCTCTTTGCGTTTCGGCTTGCCGTTTTAACACGGGAAAGCGCACAATCCACACATGGTCGAGTGGCAGGCGGGCGCGGCGCACGCGCTTGGCGAAAACCGCGTCGTTTTGAACAGCGTTTTGTGCTGCTTGAAAATGGCGCGTGGCCTGGTTCATCACTTGTAAAGTCAGCCATGAATGATCACCGTGAAAGGTGCTGAGCTTTTGGCCGCTTTGGGCAAAGGCATCCTGCATCAAATTGAGATAGGCCTTTAAATGCGGCGCGGCTTTGCCATAGTAACCCTGCAAGAATTCATCAATGATTTTGTTTTCATCTTGCTGCGGATTCCACATCAACTTGCCGATTAAATAAGCGCGCAACTGCGGAAAATCGCCGGTGCCGTTGGAATAGGCATCGCCCTGTTCAAACACGCCGACCACGTTATTTTGCGCAAAGAAGCGCAGGTTTGGCCCCAGCACTCGAAAGTTGGGATGCGGCCACAACGAATTGGTGAAGTTCGTCATGTAATCCCAGATATAAAGGCGCGGCGCGATGGATTTCCATCCCTTGATGTCATCGCGAAAACTGGCGTTGGCTTCGCTATCAAGCGGCTTGGAAAAGTCGGCTTCAATGGAGCAAAGGCGAATAATCACGTTAGCGCGTGGGCGAATCGTTTTCGGTGGCTTGCGCGTGTATTGATAGGCTAAGGTTTCTACCAAGAAGCCAGGGAATTCTTTTTCGACGGCTTCGGCAACAGCATTAACCGTTTGCAAAAGCGGGCCACCGGGCGAATCTTCCTGGTCTTCGAGTGCCTTGCAATTGGCGCACTGGCAGGGCGAAACATTGTCGTTTTGCGAAATAGAAATCAGGCCAGCCGTTGGATTGGCGCGCACTTGAGCAAGGGCATTTTTGATGATCTCCTGACGCGCCGCAAGATTAGTCAAACAGGGTTGCGCCGCGCCGGGGCCATACCAATCGGGATGAGCTTTGAAGTGTTTGGAAGGTGGCAAAAGCGCATCAAATGTATGCACAAAGCCGATGATCGAATAGTGCCCGCCCCATTCGGGTTTTTGGGTCTGGAAATGCCCATTTTCGCGCATTTTAGTGGCAAAAAGGGGGTCTTGCTGCACGCTACTGGTGAACTGCTCTCGGTAGTGAAAGGGCGAAAAGTAAGTGGAGTTGATGTTGGGCACGCGCAGCGTTGTTTGCTTCGGAATGAAACTTTCACCCGGCGCCCAAAAGCGGCAACCGAGCGCTTCAAGAAATTCATAAACCGCGTAAAGCGTGCCGCGCGGACGCCCGCCGGCCAGAATAATCTGGTTGCCACTGGTGTTTATAAAGAATCCATCGCCCAATGATTTTGTGTTGGGTTGCTCCACTAACCATTGAACGCGTGGCCCGCCACCCACTAAAATCTGCGGCGCTTTTTCCGGCACTTCGGTTTCGCTTTTAATCGGCAGCGTGGCGCCGCTCATCTGCTTCAAATGCTCTTGCAATTCGCGCGCAGCAGTTTGCTCAGCCGGAATGGCATCAGCGGCTAACGCAATTACATAGGCACTTTTGCCTTTGTAGGCTAAAACCTTTTCTTGCGACTGTGCGGACATAGTGGCACCAAGTAAGAAAACAAGACAGCAAATTGGGAAGATTTTCATAAGGATTGCTTTTTCGCTTTACTCCCGAATCACGTCGGGGCGCTCTTTAGGATTAGCCGCTGCGGGTGGAACGGCTTGTTTTACAATCAGGCGGTCAAAATCTAACACTTCAGCGCCTAAGAAAATATCCACATCGGGCAGAACTTGAGGAGCAGACAGCAGACGCGGTGGCAGTCCTGCTTTCTGGCGTAGCTCGTTGAGGTCTGCCTGCATTTGTTGAAGTTGCTGCATCAGTTGGTTTAAATCCGGTTGTGTGGGAACAAACGTAGTGGCCCAGCCACGCCGATGCTGAACTGTGGAAGCTCCGGCATAAGTAGAACTACATTCAGCATTGCTGGCCCAAAAAATTTGTCCGGCTTTATCTATAAGCCCCACAGCATCAATTTCGTTCCAACCGGGCACGCGCCTGGAATCGAGATACAACTTGATGCGATTGGTTTTGAACGTGCGAGGAAAGTTTTTCTGATTCACGAACATGGTTTCCGCCGGTGGATTATCCTGACCAGCCCATAAGGGTTCTTCGCGACCATCAAGGCCAAAGGCGGTAATTTTGTTAATCGAGCCAGGATTGTAGGTTTCGTAAATCTTGATACTGTTGGCTGCAATCGGCGCGGGATATTCAAGCAAAAGCCATTCGTCTTGATCATCCTGACCTTTCGAGGCCCACGCCGTTGATTGGTCGCCATGTTGAGGAGAGTCGGGTTCACCAAGCAGTTGTTCCGGCCCCCAC
>DASWNL010000309.1:0-9163 GCA_036399215.1 Abditibacteriaceae bacterium | reverse complement strand
GTTACGTGCCTGATTTTGCAGCATGACGGAAGTTTGGCCTTCGGCATCGGCCAAAAACTGCATACAGTAAACCTGTTCGCGGAAGCCGACTGTTGGCGCGGCGTAAATGGCGTAATTTTCAATATCTTGTGCAGAGTAATCGTTAATTGGCGTGATGTGGGCAACTGGTGCGACGAAAGTTGAACCTCCTTCGAGCAAAGGTGGGCCGTAATTAACGTGATAAAGTAGTTGAAACTCTTGCGGCTGCGCGCTGTGATTAGTGACGCTATCGCTGATGCGAAAAGTGCTACTGCCCGGCTCAGTGGAAATCTCGGTTTGCAATTCCAGTTGCGGGCCGAACATGGCGCGCTCCTCTACTCGTCCGCGCACACGAATGCGATAAGGTGGCGCTGTATTAACAACGACTTCCACTTCACTCGCCGGAATATTGCCGATTTTGCCATGCAGCGTTAGTTCGTTGGTTACTTCTTCGCCATCATCATTAATAAAACGGTCTGTGCCGGGCGGGCCGAAGGATTCCAGACCGCAGCGCACCAGCCATTCGTTGAAGCCTTCCAGCCAGCCTAACCCGCCGCGATTTTGCAAATTGATGAAGGCTGGATGAACTACTTCTTTAACCGGCGAATCCCAACCCAGATGCACATCGCCTGATTGGACGGAAAGCACGCTCATGCCGCATGTTGGCACGACGGTAAATTGCAGTTTGCCGTTGTCAACGATGATTAAATCCACGCCTTCCTGCTTGCCACCGTGCAAAGTCAACTTGCGAATTGACCAATGGGAACTATCAGGCGTGACATCTTGGCTGTTGATTTCAAGTGTTTCTACGCGCAGGTTTTCTTGGGCGCCGATTAAAACTTGGCGAAATGGCTCTGAGTGTTTCATAAGAGTTTATTGATAGCGCAGGGCTTCGATGGGGTCTAACTGCGAGGCTTGATAGGCCGGATAGATGCCGAAAAAAACGCCAATCGCGGTTGAAGAAGCGAATGACGCGACAATCCAGAACGGGGAAACAATAGACGACCAGCCTAACAACGACGCAATTAAGTTTGATATTCCTAAACCGGCGAGAATGCCGATGGTGCCGCCAAGCAGCGTAACAGTCATGGATTCGATGAGGAATTGGAATAGAATATCACGATTGCGGGCGCCCACTGCTTTGCGAATGCCAATTTCCCTGGTGCGTTCGGTCACGGAAACAATCATGATATTCATAATGCCGATGCCGCCTACCACAAGAGAAATCGAAGCAATACCGGCCAACAGCAAGGTCAGCGCGGTGCCAATGACATTCACCGAACGCAGCAATTCGGCCTGGCTGAGAATTGTAAAATCGTCTTCGTCGCCGTCTTTTAAGCGATGCATCTTGCGCAGCGTTTTCTCCAATTCCTGCTTGGCCTGATCGTTTTTAGTAACTTCTCCGACCTGTGCGTTTAATTGCGTCACATAGTCCACGCCAAAAACGAGTTTCATGCCGGCGGTGACGGGAATATAAACCTGGTCGTCCGGGTTACCAAACATCGCTGAGCCTTTGAGAGCCATGATTCCGATGATTCTGAAAGCCACACCTTGAATGCGAATCATCTTTCCCAACGGCACATCGTTGCCAAAAAGGTCTTGCGCTGTGGTTTTGCCAATCACGCACACCTTACGCATCGAAGACACATCTCTTTCGGTAAGGAAGCGCCCGCTTTCGACACGAAAGTTTTGAATAACCAGATAATCCGGTTCGGTGCAGATAATGTTGGTCGTGGAATTTTTATTACCGAATTTTATCTGCGCCGGACGTTGCAGAGTGGCCGATACCGCTACAATCGAAGAGCACTCCTTGCGAATAGCAGCCGCGTCCTTTGGTTTCATGGACGGCTTAGTGCCAATAGCGACGCCGCCGCGCTTCTGCTGGCCAGGAAATACAATAATGGAGTTGCTGCCCAACGCTTGAACCTGTCCTAATATCTGCTGGCGCACGCCATTGCCAACCGCAGTGCAGAGGATAACCGAAAGCACACCAATGGTAATGCCCAGCACAGTTAAAGCCGAACGCAATTTATTGGTGGTCAGGCTTTGCAAAGCAACCCAAATGTTCGACCAGATATTCATTGTTTGGGCCGTTAGCCAAATTACTTACGCGCTTCGGCTTGCAGTTTGGCGGCTTGATTTGGGTCACCGATATGCAAAGTGTCATAGGCTTGCTGCGAAGTTTTGAAAGCGCCAAGCCCTTCGTGGCCGTGCCAATCGCCTTGATGGAGAATCGGATTAGGCAAGCCGGTTTCGCGTTCGCGTTTAGCTATCCAATTTTCCATGCGCGCTTTTAAATTCCCCACGATTTCAGGATGCTTTTCCGCTAAGTTTTCGTTTTCATCTGGGTCTTTTTGCAGATTATAGAGTTCTACTTCGGGTTTAAAATGAAAATCCGGCTCTAAAGCGACAAACAGTTTCCATTCAGGCGTGCGCCAGCCGTGTTTTCGCATCCAGGTGCATTCCGTAATATAAAATTCACTGCTATGCTCCGTCGCTTCACCTTTTATTAAGGGCAGTAAGCTTTTTCCTTCAAGAGTATCAGCCACTTCAATTTCGGCCAATTCCAAAATCGTCGGCACCAAATCTTTGTGTTGATTAAAAGCAGAAACGCGAGTATTTAAGGGCACTTTGCCAGGGTAACGAATAATCAGCGGGACGTGCAAGACATTGTCGTAAGTGCCGTGATGGTCGAACCAGCATTCGTGTTCATAAAGCGTTTCGCCATGATCGCCGTTGATAACAACAATCGTTTCATCCAAGATGCCGTGCGTTTCGAGCGCAGTGAAGATGGTTTGAATGCAAGCATCCATGTAAGCAATGGCGCCATCGTATTGGGCGATGATGTAATCTTTATCGCTAATGCCGGGCGGCATCCACGAAGCGAAGAAATCGCAAAACGGCTTGAAATTCATCACCGGCTCCATGCTTTTATTGGCCGGGTCGCATTCGTCACCGTGATAGAACATTCGTTCAAACGGTGCAGGCGGCAGATAAGGCGCGTGCGGATCCATGTGCCGCAAAAATAGAAAGAACGGTTTGTCTCCACCGATTAAACGATCCAATTCAGGAATTGCCACATCATTAAGATTTTGCGCTTTGGGACTGCGGCCTTCGTTCCAACTACCCCAGCCCGCAAAATCCAGATATTTATCGAAGCCGCGCGAGGCCGGATTGCCGGTAAAGCCAACGCAGGTTGTGTTATAGCCGGCTTCGCGCAAGATTTCGGGGAGGGTTCGCACTTCGGCGCGCAACGGGCCTTTATGCCGCAAGGCCACCACCTGCGTGCCGAAAACATCACGGCCCGTCAGCATGGACGAGTAAGCGCTTGTTGTCGGAATATGCGCGCTGAAAGTGTTTTCAAAGAGCGTTCCGCCCTGGGCAAAGCGGTCGAGGTGCGGCGTGGTCTGGCGCTCATAACCATAGCAACTCATATGGTCGGCGCGCAGCGAGTCTATACCCATCAAAACGATGTTGGGCTGCTTGTTTCGGTTCATGAAGACGTTTCCAATCGTGTTTTCGGTGAATTAATGCGGCTCTTTTAGGTTAATCGGTTTATTCGCGAAAAACAGGGCATAGAGTAAAATACACGCTATGAATTCGCCTATGAATCTGCGCGTGTTAAATATTCTTGTAGCGGTCGTCGCTTTTGCCGGGGCTTTTATAGGTTTATTCAAATACTCTATGTCTGCCGGCCCGCGCATAAGTGGGGATTCAAAGTTAGTCTTAAATGAATACTTTGTTCGCTCACAATCGAGAGATTACGCCGGAGCCTATCAACTCACGAGTCAAAATTTAAAGTCCAACCTCAGCGTTCAATCATTAACCCAGCAATGGCAAGCCTTTGAAAAGGTTCATGGCCGCATCAAGAATTGGCAGCCTTTACGTGGTGGCAGTGTAAATATTTTTCCGAAATTCGTTGAATCGGTTTACGCAGTTACAGGCACTAAAAAGGGCGCCGGGACAGTCTGGGTGCGCATGATTCCAGAAAGCGGCACCTGGTGTGTGGATAAAATAGTCGTTCAACCTTAAAACTATGAAATTGCACTTCTGGCTTTATCTTTTGCTTTTCGTTGCACCTCTTCGCGCGCAAGAAGTAGCGCCTCCTGTTGCGTCCAAAGTGCATTTAAACCTGGCGCATAACGGCGAGATTGGCGCTCTGGTTTTTTCGCCGGACGGCAAAATTTTGGCATCGGGAGGCATGAATGACAGCCATATCAAGCTATGGGACTATAAAAGCGGCACCTTGCTGCGCGTCCTCGAAGGCCATCGCGTTGGCATTACCGATCTGGCTTTTTCACCAGATAGTTCACTCTTAGTCAGTGCCGCAGGCCAAACATTGCCCAATCGCGCCGATCCTGAAGTTCGCATCTGGAATGTAACGGATGGAACATTGCGCGGCGCGCTCAAAGGCGCCGATGTCGGCGTGTTGTGCGTTGCCTTTTCACCTGATGGCGAGCGCATAGCGGCGGGCAATCTCAACAAAACCATCAAGCTGTGGGATACCAAAAACGGCACTCTTTTAAAAACCCTTAGTGGCCATGAAAGCGCAGTTTTAGATGTAGCCTTTTCACCCGATGGAAAAACGCTGGCCAGCATTAGTCATGATAAAACCGTGTGTCTATGGGATGCCGGCAATGGACAACTGCGCCAAACATTAAAAGAGTTCGGCGAAATCGCCTGGAGTCTGGCTTTTTCGGATGATGGTTCACTTTTGGCTGCTGCTGGAGATCGCAAAGTCGTGCTTTGGAATATGCCAACGGCGCAGTTGCGTGGCGTTTTACAGCATAAAGAATACACGCGCTCCGTCGCCTTCTTACCAGATAGTCTCACTTTGGTCTGCGGCGGCCATAATGATCGTGAAGGTGTTTTCCTCTGGGATGCCGAAACCGGCAAAAAACAAAGCGAACTAAAGGGCACCTTTCGTCCTGTTGCCTTTGCGCCGGACGGAAAAACATTAGCCACTTCTCATCGAAACGGCGTGCAAATATTGGATGATCAGGATAATCAAAAACTATTGCTCAACGCTATGGAAGTGCGCGCTTTAGCCGTTTCGCCCGATGGACGCCTGGTTACCAGCGCCGGTGATGATGCGATTGTTCGCGTCTGGGACATGCAAAGCGGACAACTGCTCCATGCCCTGACCGGCCACGAAGATATTGTGCGAAGCCTGTCATTTTCGCGCGAGGGAATTTTAGCCAGTGGCAGTCGCGATGAAACCATTCGTTTATGGGATGCCGGCACCGGCCAATTTTTACGCGTTTTACAAGGCGCCAAAAATTTCGGGGATGGCCCGCGCGCCAGTGTCACCTCACTGGACTTTTCGCCAGATGGCAAAACTTTAGTCAGCGGCCACGAGAATCATGCTGTGCATTTGTGGGATGTGGAAACCGGCAAAACCAAACGCAGTTTGCTTGGCCATAGCGGCGCCATTATCGCCGTGGCCTTTTCGCCGGATGGCAAAGCTGTCGCCTCGGCGGGCAAGGACAAAAAGACTCTTCTTTCCGATGTTGAAACCGGCAACCGTCTGGGCCGCTTTGAAGGCATAGAACGTGATGTTTTGGGCTTGAAGTTTTTCCCAAATGGCGAAGGTCTGGCCGAAGCGAGCAGCAATTACGTGCGTGTTTGGGACACGCAAAACGGCAAGCTGCTGCGCACTTTAAATTCCTATCGCGTCGGCGTCAAAGATATGGCGTTTTTCGTGGAAAAAGATTCCATCGCTCTGGCTACAGCCTCGAACGATGGCGTGCGACTGATGCGATCAAGCAATGGCAACATTATCGGCCAATCGCCCGATGATGTAATGGCTACCAATGCCGTGGCAGTGTTTCCTTCGGGAAAGCTTATGGTTTCGGCGGGCCGCGATGGCCTTGTCCGCTTATGGGACATCACTCAGCGCCCTAAATTGCGCCTTGTCGCCACCTTTTACGGCTTGCCGCCGCGCCTGGAAACTGAGGACGACCTGCCAACTAAAGAGAACTCCAGCGATTACGTTTCTTTTACGCCCGACGGTTCTTTTATCGCCAGCAAAGATGGCGAAAAGTTGGTCATCAAAAACGGCGCGCGGCGTGTGGAGAAGTTAGTTATCCAACCTTGAGGTTCAATAAGTGCCGTTGTTGGCCGCCATTTGCATCAGGATCATTAATACATCACCAATGCCCGCCAAACCTTTGGGGCCGCTTTGTATCTGGCTCCAGGCCATATTGCCCTCGGCATCTATGATAAACAGCGCCGGCTCAGCATGACGCGGCGGCCCTTCGCCATCTTCCGATTCATAAACGCCATACTGCGGCGCGATTTCATAATTGCTATCGGATAAAAGCGGAAAGCGCAAACCTAACTGGCGCCGCAAAGTGTGCAACTGCGAGGGTGAATCGGCGCTAATGCCCATCACTTCGCTTTCCAGCATTTGAAAGCGTTCGAGTGCATCGTTGAGGTTCAGTAAATCGCGGTGAGAAGTCGGGCAAAAAGCGCCCCTGAAAAAGTGCAGCACAACGATTTTTCCCTGACACGCTTCTTTGAGCGTCGTTTCGTTGTTTTGGTCATCACGTAAAGCAAAGTCCGGCGCCGGTGTTCCGTTGCGAAGCATAATTTTCCTTTGTTTGCGCCCCTACTCTCGCAAACCCCGCGCCTTTCTCACTTTATGAATAGAACACGGAGCTACGCTACACGGAAATGACACGGGTGTTCACGGAAGATGAGAGATTTAAAAGCTGAAAAGGCGTATTAGTCTCACGGCTACTCAATCAAAAAAACCTGTGTCCATCTGTGTCGTTTCCGTGTAGCGTAGCTCCGTGTTCTATTCCGAAGTTTGAAGCATCATTTTATTGATTCGCTGTTGCGCGATTTCGGCAAAGTGTGAATTGATTTCAATACTCAGACAATGTCGCTTCAACTTTTCGCACACCGCGCCAACAGTGCCGCAACCGGCAAAGGGGTCAATAATCAACTCGCCTGGCGCGCTGGATGATAAAACCAAACGCCTGATAATCTCTTCTGGCTTTTGTGCCGGATGTCCGCACTTTTCACGCGAAGTGCCTTTAAGCGAAGGCACACGCCATACATTCGTCGCATATTTGCCGCGTTTTAAATGCTCGCGGCGCGCCAATAGATTTTTATAGCGTTTGTCTTTGAGATAACGCGCCTGCGTGGGCGTATCATACTTTTCGCGAACCGCATCTTTATTAAAAAAAGGCGCTGCGCCGGGTTTGCGCAACGCCAGAACCATTTCATAAGCCGGAGTAAACGAATCACGCCGCTCGTTATAACCGACAGCGCGATCCCAGACAATCAAATCATGATATTCAAATTCGGAACAAGCCCGCGCCATCAGTTGCAGCCAAACCTGCTCACGCTTGCCGGTTTGCCCGAAGCAATAAAGCAACCCGCCCGGCACCAGAGCGCGCATCGCCAGGCGCATCCAACGCAGCGACCACTCCAAATACGCCGCTTCATCCGCCCACTGATTATCCCACGCCTCATTTGTCAGAACCCGAAAATACGGCGGGTCAGCAATCACCAACCGCGCCGAATTTTCTTCGATTTGGGGTAGAACGTCGAGGCAATCGGCGTTGCGGATGGTGTTAGAAATATGAGTAGCATTATTTATTGCCATCTGCTAACATGATAAGGCTCTGTCGGAGCGGAGGCAAGATATGAATTTCAAAGAGTTACTTCAGGCAGCAAACTTAGATTGGAGCAAAGCGCATATTGAATTGGATTGTGGAACTGCTCTTAATGTTGATTTAGGAGAGCAAATGTATCCAAAAGATTTTCTAAATTTCGCAGAAGAAGATTTGAAAGGTGGGGATGAAAGAGCATTTGTCAACTCCCTTAAAAACTCGAAAAGATCAATGGATTCGCAAGTTGATTATGTTTTTAAATGTCTTCATTTGAACCCAAAACGCACAGCGCAATACCTTAAGGACTTAAACATCCTCACCAGAGAACGAGGAATCAATGCACAATTAACGCTGTTGCAAGAACTCGGAGTTGTCGCGCCTCGTATCATCCGTAAATTCAGGCAATACCGTAACATTCTTGAGCATGAATACCGTTGCCCAACACAAGAGCAAGCCGAGGATGCGCTTGATATTGCAACGTTATTTATTGAAGCAAGTGAGCGCTCACTCCGTTCATCTCAGGAATCTTGGATTGTAGGCAACTTCTCCGCTGAAGTTGAGGCTGAACTCTCTGATGATGAGCCAGTTCTGTGGTGGTATGATACCAAATTCGAAAATAGTATCTACTTTACATTTTCCAGTTATAGGCAAAAAGAACCTGGTTGCACAGCACGGCTATGGGGAAATTTACACAGCAAATCAGAAGACACGGAAGTTTTAGTCACAACTGATATGGCAGAATACTCTTGGCTGCTCAAACTTTCCATCACAATCGAGAAGGAAAACGAAAAAGGTATGAAAGATGTGTTAGCTAAGTTTGAGGAATTGTCGAAATCTTAATCAAAAACAAAACAGCCCGCCTCTTGCGAGGCGGGCTGTTTTAAAAGATCGTGGCGATGGTCTACTTTCCCACACAGTTCCCCATGCAGTATCATCGACGCTGAGAAGCTTGACTGCCGTGTTCGGAATGGGAACGGGTATTTCCTTCTCGCAAAATCACCACAAATTGTTTAGAGTTGGCCTTCCGGCCCACCCTGAAAACTACATAGAGAATGATAAATTAAATTTCGCTTTGCTTGTCCTATTGATCCAAGCGGATCGAAAGAAGTGCAAACGCAGTCAAGTCCTCGACTGATTAGTGTCGCTTAGCTACACGTGTTAACCACGCTTCTACATGCGACCTATCCACCTTGTTATCTTCAAGGAGTCTTAACCCAAAAGGGTGAGAAAATTAATCTTGGGGTCGGCTTCGCACTTAGATGCTTTCAGCGCTTATCCGATCCAGACATAGCTACCCGGCGTTTACACCTGGCGGCATAACCGGTAAACCAGCGGTCTGTCCATCCCGGTCCTCTCGTACTAAGGACAGCTCCCCTCAATTTTCTTACGCTCATAGCAGATAGGGACCGAACTGTCTCACGACGTTCTGAACCCAGCTCGCGTGCCGCTTTAATGGGCGAACAGCCCAACCCTTGGGACCTAATACAGCCCCAGGATGCGACGAGCCGACATCGAGGTGCCAA
>DASWNL010000308.1:0-5985 GCA_036399215.1 Abditibacteriaceae bacterium | reverse complement strand
CCGCGAATGCCGCAATAGTTCAAGAGTGTATTACCCTTGGCCGGCGCGCCATAACCTACCACGCTTTTTCCATTGTGTTGTGCTTCGATAAGGAATTCCAACAAAGCATATTTGGTAGCGCGCACGCCTTCGCCAAAGGCGGCATACGCTTGCAAGTTTTCCAGGCCAAAAGCGCGCTCTGCCTCGCGCAAAGCATGAACGCGCCCGGTTACTTCATAAGCTGTGTTTTCGGCGTGATGTGCAAACACACGCAGGCTTCCGCCATGTGTGGGCAATTCTTCGACATCGAATACAACCAGGCCATGAGCCGCGAAAATCTTGTCGGTTGCCAGTAAAGACAGATACGAAAAATGCTCATGATAAATGGTGTCGAATTGATTGCGCTGCATCAGGCGCATCAAATGTTGAAATTCAAGGGTTAAAACGCCATCAGGATTGAGCAATATCTTCAATCCGGCCACAAAATCGTTGATGTCCGGCACATGCGCTAAGACATTGTTGGCAATTAATAAATCGGCGCCGAATTTTTCCCCGCGAAGTTCACGGGCGGTTTGCCGGCCTAAGAATTTCACTACAGTCTCAATGCCTGCTTCTCGCGCGACTTCGGCCACATTACGCGCCGGTTCGATACCAAGAACCGGAACGCCCTGCGCTTTAAAATATTGCAGCAGATAGCCGTCGTTGCTGGCGACTTCAATGACAGACGAACTTTGCCCGTAACCAAAGCGCTTAATCATTGCATGGGCATAGCGCTGCGCGTGTTCCAACCAGGAATCAGAGTAAGAAGAAAAATAAGCGTAGTGCCCGAAAATCTGTTCGGGAGTTGTGAACTCCGGCAACTGCACTAAAAAGCAAGACTCGCACACCCGTGCGTGCAAAGGATAAAAGATTTCGCCCCGCTCTAAATGCTCAGACGATAAGTAAGCATTGGAGAGGGGCGCCATACCCAGATCAATCAAAGAATGGCGCAGTGGTTCGTGGCAAAAGCGACAAGCCGAAAATTGCATGAGTTCAATTAAGTCTTAAAGACTATTTCAAAAGTGGGCAAGGGTTAAGCGGCATCACTTATAGATTCCCGCCTGCGCGGGAATGACGCCAAAACGCCTGTCATTCCCGCGCAGGCGGGAATCTATAAACAATATCTGCATTTCTCTTTTGCGACTTTTGAAATAGCTTCTGCTAAACCTTCTCTTACCAAACTTTCCACGGCGCGCGGCCCGAATTCCATAATTCTTCCAACTGGCTTTTATCGCGCAAGGTGTCCATCGGCTGCCAGAAGCCACGATGCTTGTAAGCCATTAGCTGCGCATCGCGCGCTAAGGCTTCAAGCGGTTCGCTTTCAAAACCTGTCTCATCGCCGGCAATATAATCGAGCACGGCGCGTTCCAACACAAAGTAGCCTCCATTGATCCAGTTGCCGTCGCCGCGCGGCTTTTCTTGAAAGCCACAAACTGCATCGTCTTTGATGTCCAGAAGGCCGTAACGTCCTGGCGGCTGCACAGCCGTAATCGTCGCCAACTTGCCATGCGTCTGATGAAATTGCACCAACGATTTAATATCCACATCACCCACGCCATCGCCGTAAGTAAAGAAAAACGGCGCGTCGTCTAAGTAAGGCGTTACGCGTTTCAGGCGCCCGCCGGTCAGCGTCTCAACCCCGGTATCCACCAAAGTCACTTTCCACGGCTCGGCAAAATGCTCATGCACATGCAGAGCGTTATTTTGCAAATCAATGGTCACATCGCTCATGTGCAAAAAGTAGTTAGCGAAATACTCCTTGATTATGTAGCCCTTATAACCCAGGCAAATCACAAACTCATGCACGCCGTGCGCAGCAAAGATTTTCATGATGTGCCAGAGAATCGGCATGCCGCCGATTTCCACCATTGGCTTGGGCCGCACAGTTGTTTCTTCGCTAAGACGCGTGCCCAAACCGCCAGCCAAGATCACGGCTTTGCGAGGAGCATTAAAAACTGAGGGAATCACTGAGGACATGAGTGGCACAAGTGTAACGCGCCTTTTGTTAAAGCTGCTTATCTACAACAGCGAGCGATAGGTTTGCAAAGTTTGTCGTGCCGCCTCGTCCCACGAGAATTTTGCCGCTTGTCTTTGCCCTTTTTGTCGCATTGTTTCGCGCAATGTGGCATCGCCGAGCAGTTTTTGCAATGCTTCTGCCCATGCCTCCCCATCACGCGGCGGCAAAAGCCAGACGGCCTCACCACCGGCTTCGGGCAATGATGAACTATCGCTGCACAAAACCGGGCAACCGCATTTCATAGCTTCGACAACCGGCAAGCCAAAACCTTCATACAGAGAAGGAAAGACCAAGCATTGTGCGTTGGCATATAAATGCGGCATCGCTTCGCGCGCTACATAACCCAGAGGCCGCACGCTATCGTGCAATTGCAATTCGTCGAGTAAGGTTTCCGAGCTTTCAAACTTCCAGCCCTTAACGCCGCATACGGCTAAAGTTACATCCGGCGGGCGCAGTTTGGCCCAGGCCCGCAACAGCAGCGGCAGATTTTTGCGCGGCTCCCATGTTCCCACACATAAAACATAACGCGATGGTAATTGCAAAGCCTCAAAAGCAGCGCGCCCGCTTTCGTCATTCTCTTGCGGTGTCTCAATTTGCAGGCCCGGATAAACAACGGAAATCTTTTCTTCCGACACACCAAAGGCCGCAACGATGTCACTCTTTGTCGCCTGTGAAATAGTGAAAACATGGTCGCTCTGGCTGGCTTGCAAAGCCGAACATTCAACCTGATGCCGAAAAATGGCAGGCGAAGGCGCAATATCGGGGAAATGCATAAAAGCCAGGTCATAAATGGTAGTAACAAGCCGTGTTTTGGCGCCATAAGGCGCGGGTGGCGCTAAAAACGGCAGGTGATAGATGTCAATTTCCGCAGGCACGCCGCCACTTTGAAAGTAGCTCCATAAAATGGCACGTCCTTCGCGCGGCATTCCGCCGCGCCACAGGGTTTTCTGTGTCCATTGCGGCAATGGATCGCTCTCTAAATCCGGCCCCCACAAAATGATTTCGTCACCACTGTTTTGTGTTTGCTTAAGCAGCGACTGCGCGAGGGCCTCAATGAAATAGGCCACACCGGTTTTTTGCCTCAGCGCTAAGGGATTGGCTTCCAGAACGATTTTCACGGCTCCATCCTCAACCAGATGTCACGCGCGGTTTCATCAAAAAATGCCGGGCGATTTTCGACTTCCTGCACAGCACTTTCGGGATAAATGGTTTTCGTCTCTAAGTTGGAATAGCAATTCAATCCGCCTGGTTTTATCGAAGGAGAAAGGGGTGGATTGCTTTTTCCGATGGAGTGCGAATCCGTTAAAAACAAATCAACAGGTTCTTTGGCCAAGCGACCTTCTGACGGCTTCCAGCCGCAACGTTGGGCCGCTTCTGCATCCCAACTCGCCCCATATAAAAACACACAGCCCGCTTCGAGGCCATGTTCATGTCTTGCGTGTTGCAAATAAACGAAGGTGCGCGCGCTGTTCATTAACTGCGGTGGAACCATTGTTTCAGGGCGAAGCGGCGCGTGCATGAAATCATAGGGCCGCGTGGCAAGGCGCGCGGCCCTAACTGCGGCCCAGACTAAAGCGACTTTGCGCTTGGCTTTGGCTTCGCGCATAAGTGTAAGTGGCTTGCCTTCAAATTCGCGTCTTCGCGCGTTGGCAACGAACGCCCAGAATTTCGCCTCGCCATAACCGACATCGCCGCGCGCGTTATCACTTAAAACAACAACATAACGAAAGCGTGTGCGGCGCAGTTGATGTAAAAAGCGCATCACGGGGCGTTTCTGCAAAGGCGGCAAAGCCCGGTGAGTCAACTGGTTAGTCAAGTTGCCTTTTTCGGCTTGTTCCAAAGGCGTGGCAGCTAACAGCGTAAGTTGGGCGCGCGGAAATTTCTCGCGCCAAAATTCAATTTGCTGTTGTGCCATTGCCCCCATCATCCAGCGCGGTTGAATCAGCAAAACTTTTTCAGCCACGCGAAACTCCCGTCACTTCTTGATAAACATCCAGCGTTTGACGCGCGCATTTGTCCCAGGAGAATTCCCTCGCGCGCTCCAGACCACGACTGCGCAGCGTAGTGCGGTGATTGTCGTCATGCAGCACGCTTTCCAACACATTGGCCCAGCCTTCTTCATCATCTGGTGGCAGCATGGCCCCGGCACCTCCTGCTACTTCCGGCAGCGACGAGCGATTGCTGCAAATCACCGGGCAGCCGCAAGCCATGGCTTCGAGAACAGGCAGGCCGAACCCTTCATACAGCGAAGGATAAACACTGCATTGCGCCGCCGCGAAAAGGTAAGGCAAAAGCGCCTCGTCCACGAAACCCAAAAACACAACGATGTCACTTAGGTTTTTCAATTCTTCATCGGGAAATTGTTCGCGTGTGCCGGCAACAGCAAATTTCATCTGGTTTGGCCACGCGCCGCGCGCACGCAATCGCAAAATCGCGCGCAATACAAGGCCGATATTCTTGCGCGGCCCGCGCAGGCCAATACCGGCTATAAAGCCGTTGGATAATTCGGGATAGGCTTCTTGCACGCGAGAATGGGCTTCTTGCGGGTCATGCGGCTGAAAATGGGGGCCGGCGGCATAGGGCGTAACCACAATTTTATTTTCGGGCAGGCCCAGTTCGCGCACCATGTCGTCTTTGGAACATTGCGAACAGGTGATGACTTTTGAGGCGCATCGCGCGGCGAGTGGAATCAAGAAGTTCATTAACCGGCGCGGGCGCGGCGCAATCCATTGTGGAAACAGGCGAAATGTAATGTCATGAATTGTGACCACCATAGGGCGCGCCGCGCGATAAGGCAGAGTATATTGCGCGTGCAAAACATCCATACCATCATGTGCCAGATGCGAGGCAAGAGCGCAGTGATTCCATAGGGCGCCAACCGGGAAACCCAGGCCGCGCGTTTGAACATTGGGATAATGCGCGGCGACGGCTTCGCGCTCGGCATCGAACTCTCGATAATACAAATGCAGTTGGTTTTCCGGCGCGATATGAGACAGAGCACGCAGCAAACTGCGCAGGTAAGTTGTTTCTCCTGTCGCACCATGAAACAAAGTGCGCGCGTCATAGGCAATGTTCATCGGTTTTTATTGCACAGGGCTTTTACCCATTCGGCCACGCGCCTGGTTGCACCACTATGCGCTTCTAAGGCTTGCGCCGCGCGCCGGGGCAAGTCGCGGCGCAATTCTTCATCATGCAACCAATCGCACAAGGCATCTACAAGCACAGTTTCATCCGCTACCTGTGTTCCTGTTTGGGATTCTTCAACTAACTTGGCCGCATCACGAAAGTTCATCGCATACGGGCCAAAGACAACCGGAACGCCACGCAAAACAGGTTCGAGCATATTGTGCCCGCCACGCTTGATAAGACTGCCGCCAACAAAGGCCACATCTGCCGCTGCGTAAACTTCGGATAATTCGCCAACCGTATCAAGAAGCCCCACAGCATTGATTACTTTTTCATTTTGGGAGCGGCGAAAAACCGGAAACTTATGTGCCTTAATAATTTGCGTTACTTCTTCAGCGCGTTCGATATGACGCGGCGCAATGATCAAGCGCACATCGGGAAACACTTCTTTCAGACGGTGAAACGTTTCTAAAACCATCGCTTCTTCGCCGGGATGCGTTGACCCAGCCACAATGAGCGGCGCTTCTTTTTCGATACCAAAAATCGCTCGCCACTTTTCGCGCGCTCTTTGTATTTCGTCAACATCAACAGGCGAAGCGGCATCCAGTTTTACATCGCCCGTTACCAACTGAGGAGGCGCTATTTTTAATTGTCCCGCCAAATTATCAAAGCGCGCCGCATCAGTTGAGGAGCGCAGCAAAACGCCGTCGAGATTGGAAAAAACCCAGCGCCAAAATGGTTTAAGTTTGGGCACATTGGCCAGCATTTTGTCCGAAACGCGGCCATTAACCAGAACCGTTTTAGTGCCGCTTTGCCGCGCTATG
>DASWNL010000307.1:0-7249 GCA_036399215.1 Abditibacteriaceae bacterium | reverse complement strand
CATCCGGTATCTCATTCCAGTCTTTGTCTGCGATGTGTCGAATGTTCTGGGCACTGATGCCAAAGGCGTAGAGCAGGCCTCGCACATCGTCGTCCGGGTGCAAGTTGCCGAAATCGTCAACGTGCAAACCCTCAATCGCCACTTGGCCGTTTCCGCCGTTTTGAAAATTTGAAAAATTTCTTCGCTCGTCGGTCGCTCGTTCGTTGGTCGTTTGTGATGCAGGGTGCCCAGTTTTTGGCAAATGTGTTGCTTCGCGCGCATCTTCGAACGAAGACTCTTTATATTCTCTTACTCTTTCGTGTGCGCGCTCCTTATATATAGGAGGTGTATCACTATGATACACCAAGCCTTGTTTTTGATACACCTCGTCGCATTTTTGATACACCTCCGGGGCAGGTGTATCACTTTGATACACCTCTGAACCGCTGTTTGATACACCATTTTGGGTGTATTGTGAGGCACCGTTTTCTTGGCGAATTTCCTCATCGTCACGGAGTTCCAGCAGGTGCTCAAGAGGTTCCTCATTGGGGTCAATTTCCGCTGGGTCAAACAGAAAGTTGCGTGAGGCAACTTGAATGCTTTGCAGGCGCGCACAGTGGCTGTAGTGGATGAAAACGTAACGTCCGGCGTTTTTGTTACTAGCGCCTTTGCATCGCTCATCCGGCACTGGTTCGGTGTAAAGCAACCGCTTCGCTACTACGTTATTGAAAGTCCGTTGCAAGGTGCCGTAGCTCCACCAGTTGAAAAACGCGTGAAGGGCGCGCAAAGAATCTTGCACGCAGCAGCGCCCATCGGGCAGTATTATGCCTTCGGTGGCAATCCAATACTCATATTGCAAAAGAAGCTGGCTTTCACGGTCGCCGATCTCACGCGCCAACTCCGGGCTAAAGCGCGTGGTTGTGCCGTTGATAATAAAAAAGCGATTCTCTTCAAAGCGCCGGCGCCGGCGCCGGCGCTTCACAGCTTCTAACTGTTGAGTGGACGTTTTACTTGGAACAGAACTGCTTGGGATAGCCTTGTTTTGTGGGGCACCATTGTTCTGTGGCGCCCCATTTTGAACCGGACTTTGAACTCTGCTTTGAGGGCGCAGAGGGGCGTTAGGTGCGGCCCCATTTTGTTGCTTTTGGCCTTGGGGCACCTGTGCTTGATCGGACATAAATCCTCTCCTGTTACCGAATTAAAAAGGAGCGGCCAAAGCTAAGGTTGGCCGCTCCTGATCTGCATCAGTTATGGCACTTGCAAATGCTGCTAATGCACTACCACCGGCATGCCTGTCCCGGTAGGAGCATCGGGGCGCGGCTTGGGCGGTGGTTGCTCGGTTTCTATTGTTCTGTCGGTCTGCAAATCCAGCTTTAACTGGTTCGCGTTTTTCAACGTTTTGAGCATCTCCTGGGCGTCCTTGCGCCACAGGCCATGCAGTTGGAACTCGCGATGAAACGCCTCAAAGTCGTGTCCGATAATGGCGAGTTTGATTTCTCCATTGTTGGCAATTTCGCTTTGGCAGTGCATCAATTCATGATTAACCAGGCCGCGCCGTTGCGGGTCTTTCAAGTTGTCCCAGATGGGACGGCTAATCAGAATGAGGAAAAACGGCTCGTTGAACTTTTCCTCGTCCGTATAATCCAGTTCGCGCCGTGACTCCATAAGCATGGTGCTCTTTGCATTATGAAAATGACGCAAGTGAGCATTAAGCCCACTGACCTTGCGCGCCGTGCCTCAGACCTCAATGCCCTTGCTTCTGGGCACTTTGCTGCGATAGAGGAATTCGACGCGCACGCTGTGGTCGAGTAAGTGTTGATGATACTCCTCGATGAGTTCGCGCCCGATTTCCTCGACTTCGGGCGCGGGCGTAAAAAATTCTTTAGCCATGATTTATTACCTTGATGTATTGCTTTGGGTTCATTACCATCTTTTGCTTTGCGGGCAAATGTGTTTTTTGCCGCTGCGGGGGTTCAGGAGTAATTTGCGGCCATCCGTGGAGAAGGACAGCGCCATCGTCTCGCCACAACAAGGGCAAGGGTGTTTTGGCCTGCCTACGACGTGGGCCGGGTAAGGAAAACAAGCGGCGCTACAGCGTCCATCTGGCAGTAACGCCGCCTGGCAATAAGAGCAGGCGTGAGACGTGGTATGTGCGCCAGCATGATTATGCTGTGAAGGAGCGACATGCGTATCTAAAGTTGTGTTGGGGTGGGATTGACTCACAAAAGCCCCTTTATCGCTAAATTAAGGACTGCGCGAAAGACTACTCATCCGCAAAGGGATCAGAGTCATCAATATCGCCGCTATAGTTAGATGCGGCACTCTGAGACGCAGCAGACTGAGCGCCACCTTGAGGTGCTCCTTGTGGCTCTTCCTGCTCCCCGGCTTCTTCGGCTACGCGGCGTTGCCGCTCCAATTCATCCTGCAATTGGCCGATAATCTCGGACGCGCGTTGTTTGCCAAGCTCTTCCACCGGGCACCGAAGCCAGTCACTTAGGACTGCCTTTGCCTCACCGGGGTAAGCTGCTTCGGCTAAGCGCCAAATCTCATCAACCTGTGGCTGGGTGCAGGGTTCAGCCGCTACGGCAGCCGCCGGACGATTGTAGTCCGGTTTGTGCTGGCGGTTTGGCGCTTGCTTCCGGCCCTGGTTACTTCGTCCTGAAGAGTGATTCTGATTAGCATGGCCCGGATCGTCGTCCAGGTCTTGTTCGAACATGCCACTGGTGCCGGTCGCGGTTAATGTGGCATCAATCAAGGCACGCTTCTTGGCGATTTTGAGACAGGTATTGGCATAATCGGCGGCTGTGGCGTTGCCCTTACGAATGGCATTGGCATACCGCTTTTCGCGCGTGTTGGCGCTACCGACGCCTTCGGCGACAGCTACACCATTGCGCTTGTCCAGTAACTGAACTTTGACGGTGTATTTGAGAAAACCACCTTCAAAGTCTTCGACTGCTTCTAGGATGTCCACGATGGGCGCTAAGCCGTAAATGCTGTTGAGCTTGTGGGCGCCTGGCAAGAGTAAAGTGGGCTTATCACCGGTGCCGGGAATCACGCCGTAGTCCTTACCTTCTATCATCAGGCGCGAGATGAACTCTTGCTGTAGATTGAGGCGTTTCTCCATCTCGTTTAAATCCAGCACCATTGATAATGCAGACGAGACGGGAGGAGCAGAGGAATGAACAACTTCAGCTTCGACGACTGGGGAGCGTGTGGCGAGGGAGCTGTTGCCCTGCGAGCCATTGCCGTTTAGCGACATAAATTCTCCTTATAAAATGAGCGCGAAAATCAAAGCACCCTCAAAGCACACCGAAAAAGTGCCCGGCGGTTCGCTGGAGCGGTGATTACTGGAAACTGGTGCGTTAGCGCCTGGTGTGGTGGCTCTGGGTAGCTTGAATTGCGTGTTGCCACCGAGCAGAGCGCCATCAGGCGGCGGGGCTACGGCGCCTTCATCCTCTAACGCCGCTTGTAAATGGAATGCCATCGTGTGCTGCATTCGTTCGCGAAAGGATGGATTAATGGCCGGCGGCTCACAGACAAAAGCCTCCAAAAGTTCCGCATCGCTCAACTGCTCGACAGCCATGTAAGCCGCTGCGGTTCTATGAGCGATGGCAAGTGCTTCCTCGTCACTGATATTACGCGCCGATTCCCATGCTGCGGCGGCATAGCGCGGCCTGATGCGCTTCAGGTTCTGGCGGGCCTGCTCCAGGAGAGATTGATAAGCGTTCATGCCGCCTCGCTCTCTCTTTCGCTCTCCTGATCATCAATAGATATTGAGGGGCAAGCCGTGTGGCTGATGATAAGCTTGCCGTAAGGCGATTGAAACTCCGCCTGAGACTCCTGTATTAAGCGAGGAAGTGGCTGGATGGTTTGGGAAGGATGGTTTAGAATGTGCGAACCATGGTTCAGACCGCCGTTGTTGGGTTGCTCCAAAAGATGCTCCAAACCTGCCTCGGTGATCAGGCCACGCAAATGACTGACCTGGGCCATCAAGTGCAATTTGTCACTGACCAGGTCGTTAATGGCCTGGTGTTGAATGCGGACGACGCGGCCTTGCGTCTCCAATATCTTTTCCGTATCGGCTTCAAATTCCAGGATGTTCTTTTCAAGTTCGGCGCGATAACGACGTTCGTCGTCCAGGACAGCCTGCAAGGTCTCATTCTCGGTTGAGGCGCGCTTTAACTGCATGGCAAAGTCGCCCCTCTCCTCCTGGAGTTCCTCAATCCTGACATCAGCGCCGGTGAGATAATCCATCTTGTTGCAGATCGGCTCGGCAACCCGCTCACATAAATCGTCCTTCCATCGAAGGAAGCGCACAGCGGCGCGGCAATAGTGGCGCCGCGCGCACTTTTTCAGTTCGCGTGCTGCAAAAAAAACATCATTGATACAAATGGGGGCCAGCGGCGTTTGAGTCACCGGCTGGCTGTTACCGGCATTCGGCGAAAACTGATTTTTCATGACTTCTCCTGAGTTCTTGGATTTAACGGCCTGTGGATTTTCTGTTACTACGGTTACTTTTGGGCTACTTTTGTTGGCTTGGGATAGCGTCTTGTAGAACTGGCTCTTGTAAAACCAAGTTGCGAACATCAAATTCTTCATCGCCAATAACTTCTACCAAGCGATCAATGAGGGCCTTCATGAAGTGAGCGGGCTTTTGGTAGTTCGCTTGCCTGCTTAGACCAATAAACTGTTTTCGCCGCGTGTGGCCTACGCGATAGCCAATCATCTCTTTTGCTTCTTCTGGCAGGACACTTTCCATAAAACGCTCCCTTTTGGTAATCAACGCTAATCATTGATTAGCATATAACACCGGTTTAGAGGTTTACAAGGCCAAAAATAAAAATAAGTTGAGTTTTTTAGGGTTTTCCCATTGCAACGCTTGATTATCGTTGATTTACATTGTTAATCAGTGGCGCGGAGATTATCTGCGATAGAAATTTTTAAAAGGCACTTAATGGCGCGGCAAATTGGAGTTCGTCTCTCGGATGATTTGGAACAAACAGTTCGTGACTTCCGGGACAATCTACACCTGAAGAGCGAATCTGATGTAGTCACCACGTTCTTGACGGCCGCTCAAAAAATGCCGTTTGAGACTGTGGTGGATTTCCTCTACAAGGGCACCGCCAATCCGACATCACGCGTTCGGGTTGAGGGTTATATTCCCGGCGGCGAAGCTGACGAAATTCGCCCTCTGGACGATACCCTGACACGCGCTCCCGACAAAATTACGCTGCGCCCCGATATGTATGCTCTGATCGTGGTAGGCAACTCAATGGCCGCTCTGAATGGGAAATCAATACAAGATGGAATGTTTGCTTTGTTCGATCCTCAAAAACCGCGCGACAACGGTTGTATCGCCCACGTTGAGTTCGAGGAAGATGGTCTTTGCAAATGCACTGTTAAAAAGGTGCTATTTAAAGACGGGGGAGAGTGGGTTGATTTAAAACCTACCAATCCAGATCCACGCTACAAAGTGCGGACTATGCGAACTGAAGATGTCGTTTTCAAGGGTGTGTTAGTCACAGCCTGGCGCCCTGGGTAGGAAAAAAACATTTAAAAAGCGAGTAGGGAGCAGGTGACGCTAAAATGGCCGAAGATGCAATTCCTTTTCCTTCCCAGGCGGCAGAGCAGTTCCGCCGTTTTCACGCTCGTTTGGAACTCACCGATAAAGCCACCTCAGCAAAGTTGCACGTTTCCATCATTCGCGCTTTGTTGGAAGAGATGGCCGTCAACCAGGAATTGCACATTGATGATGAAGATTGGCGTGAAGCTTTTACCTTGCTGCGCGCTACCGAAGTCGCCTTACAAGAGTGTGTAGATAAAGAATTACTCAAGCTGCGTGGTGCGATGGACAAAGCCATAAGCATTAAATGAAGCGGCAAGTGCTCTACCCATGGAATTCGTTCGCTCATTCCTCGCTGCCATTGGCGCTCCTGGCGTGGCTTTTCTGGACTGGATTGGGCCGCAAGGCGTGACTTTTTTCACGTTTCTGATGTGGTTTTGCCTATGGTTCGTCGTTGTGCCGCTTTTAGAAAATTACACAAAACGATAAACGATGATCCTCGCGATTTACAACGGCAAAGGCGGAACAGGAAAAACCACTACTGCGGTGAATTTAGCAGCGGTTTATGCCGAGTCACGCAACGTGCTGCTGATTGATTTAGACGCCCAATATTCAGCAACTTCGTTTTTTCTTCAGGATAACGAGCCGCCAGTGCATTCTATATATGATGTCCTACTCGATGACCTAGCGCTTGAAGCCGCTGCCGTTGAGGTCAAGCCCGGACTTAACATCGTGGCCAGCGATCCACGCATGGAGAGCGCCGCGCGGCAACTTCCTGATTTGCCTGCCGGCGAACTGCGCTTGATGCGGGCGTTGCGCCACGCCACTGCCAGTAAATTCTTCGATATCTGTATCCTGGATTGCCCCTCGCGCTACGACTACATCTCCCGCAATGCGTTACTGGCTACAACCGGGCTTGTCATTCCCATTAATTCGGAACGCATGGCTTTCGAGTGCGCTGTGGACGTAGTCAACCGATCCGAGCAACTGAGTGAAGCATTTGGACGCGAGGCCGTAGATTTTCGTGTGGCGCTAACCGCCTTTCGCGCTTCATTGAACAATGACCAAAACATCGAGGCTGCGGCTTTTGCCACATGGCCCAAACAGCTTCTTAAAACACGCATTCGCCACACCGCGAAAATCAAGGACTTGGCAGGCGCATGGAAAACCGTAACCGATAAAGGCCCTGCCGGCTCTTTCGGCACCGCCCGCGAGGATTATCAAGCCTTAGCAAAGGAAGTAGCAAAGATATGGCTCAAGCCACTCAAACACCCAGCAACGCAAGCAAGACGCTAAGCGAAAAGACGCTCAATGAAAACAAGACGGTAGCTGAACAAATTGCCGACAGCGCACGGCGACGGCGCCAGCGCACGGATGAAATGCAGCTTCCCAAAGCGGAAATGCAACGCATCGAGCAGAACCCTGATGCGCTGATTGTCAACATTGAGCAAGTCTTTCTCAATCCTAATAACTCCCGCAAAACCATCACGCCTCGCCTGGAAAAGAAGATTGACGACATCGCCCAATCAATGAAACAAACCGACATTGGTATGTTGCAACCAATTTTGGTGCGGCGCCGCAAATGGGGCCCATCTGAAATTCCCCAATACGAAGACATTGCTGGCGATTGCCGTCTAATGGCTGCCCAGCGCGCCGGACTCACAAAAGTTCCCGTTATCGTCAAAAACGTAGATGATCGCACGGCAC
>DASWNL010000306.1:0-8440 GCA_036399215.1 Abditibacteriaceae bacterium | reverse complement strand
GAGAAATGGCACATAATCACCGGGCAAAGCTGCCGAAGCAGGCACCTTCTTGTAATCATCCAGCGAAGGATTCAGATTACTCTCATTGGCTTCAAAGACGGCGTAAGCAGTGTTGACGCACTGGGCGTATTCCAAAGCATTAGGTGGCAGAGTGACCTGTGATGGCGGGACTGTCGAATGCACTAACATAGATAAATTCTCCTCATTCGTTGCTAAGATTCGTTGTTAAAATCGCGGCTTGCTTTGGTTATAAATAGACGAGCATTACAGAAACGTAACAAAAACCCATTGCCGTCTTGACCTGAAATTTTGAGGCGTGAGTTCTTGAAGTATTCGGTATATAAGAAGGTGGCTTCGCTTGACCAAGAGACGCGGTGTGGAAGATGGTCATGTGCGAATAGACCTGAGCCAGGCGCCGACGAATTTTGCGAAAGAGGGGGCGGAATCGCAGCGTTACCTTTATCAAAGGTCAAAATACGCCGCGCATATAGAAATTTTGACTCCATACTTTACGGCTTACAGGTAATGCTTCGGGAGACACCATGCGCCAGTCGGCTTCCTTCATGGCCTCAAACCAGACAACCTGTTGGATACGGGGGTAGCGTTGCCGCAGAGACCTGTCCATATCTCTTATCCAGGCTGCTTTATCCCCACCGATGCGAGCGGAGCCAATTTCGCCGATCATGAGTGGTTTGCGAGGAAAGCGAGCGGCCAATTTTGCATAAGGACGGGCAAATATTTCATCAAAAGAGCGCCAGTAAGAGTGTGGTAACGCGGTGCCGAAGTTATAGCCGTCAATGGCTATCATATCCACATATTCATCACCGGGATACGCGATAAGCGGGTTATTCCAACTCACTTCGGGCACACTGGAAGCGTTAACGCACCAAATCCAACGCACGTTGGAGGCACCTATACGCCTGAAGCGATCATGCACTCGACGGTAAGCCGCAATATAAAGCCGCCCATTTTTACCATTGGCCGTCAAACTCCAGGGATACCAGTTGCCATTAAATTCGTGGCCCCAACGAATCCATACATCGTTACCAAACGACATGGCTGCCTGTGCCCATGAATCTATGTAACGATCATATTTACCTTTTGCAATGTCCTGAAGTTTGACGGCATTGGGATTAGACCAATGCCACGGCTCCCAGGTAATTTGCAGGCTTTTACCCCGCGCCTGGGCTTCGCGGCAATCCTGAAGGGGAAAGGGCTGCTTGAAATCGCGAAAGAGCACTACCGAAGGAATTCGGCGGCCAATAAGTTCTTCGACATCGTGGCATACCTGGGGCCATGCGTAACCATAGGGCAAGGCAACTCCCAGTTTCACTCGAACACCGGAGCTTGGTGTGCCTGAAAACCGAATGCCTAACTGTCGCTGTTGCCGGGCACGCTCTTTTTCGCCTTCGACACGATTATCAGGATCGCTCCAGCGCAAGGCCCGCGCAGTTAGTTTCCCTACCACAGCCTTGGCCTGACGACTATGAAAAAGCTCATCATAACCCTGGGCGCGATTGATGGCTAACCTGGGTTGAGATAATGAAGATAATAGATAAAGGTTTTGACGGCGTTTGGCTTCGGATTCCTGGATTTTTTGTTGCTGGACTGCGGTTTGAACGCGCGTTTCTCCCAGTGCCAATACCAAAACCATACCGATCAATGCCAGCGCTGAGAAGTTCAACTTCCAGATTCGGCGCTGACGCTCGTGCTTCATGCCTGCATTATACGCCGCGTTCCTGGCTTCTTCAGAACCCTCTTCGTATTGGAAGTCAATATAGAGATTATTGGTGTCCGGCTCTATATGCACAACTCCAACATAGCCCGTAATATACTCTTGCTGATCAAGGCCCAGTAAGTCATAACGCAAAACGTAACGCTCTTTTGTCTCAGCCACTGCCCGCCAATGAGACTCTTGCTCGTGAGGCACCACAATGTCGGCGCCTTCGACAGAAACATCGCGTGTATAACCCAACATCCAGGCTGTGGGCTGTGGCTGATGAAAAGCTTTTAGAGGCTTTAACCAAACGGGAAGATGAACTTCTAAGCGCCGATGGCGACGCTTCTGCCAAACCGATAGGGGCCAACTTTTTCCGCCGTTGTGCTCTTGCTGCTGCAACACAAATTCCTTCCTGTTCTGCTAATAATCTTTTACTTATTTTGTCGACTATTGTAACTGCACTTGAAATGTCACAGTGCCCTGTGAACCCGGCAATAACACTCCGGTAAATGTCCAACGGATAGTGCCGTTGCTTCCAACATTGGGGGCTGCAATGACAGCTCCGGTCAAATTCGTTGCCAGAGCGCCCGTTGAAGCACTCACGAAAGTTGTAAAGGTTGGTATCGCGTCATCAATGACCAGGCCATTGAGATTCTGCGTGCTTATGTTGCGATAGGTAATGGTATAGGTGATGACATCACCTTTTTTAACGTTTGGTTTATCTACGGTTTTGGTCAGTGAAAGCCCTGAACCGGCACTGGTGGTGACATCAACAACCGATAGCGTCGAAGTCAAGGCCGGAGTGGCATTGGTGTAAGAAAAAGCGGCGTTAATGGTGACGGTGTCCTTAGTGCCCACTGCCGCATTAGACGGCACCGTTTCCTGCAAGAGCAAACAAACCTGCTCACCAGCTATCACTGTAATTGCGCCGGTTATTTCCGGTTCGCCCGTATCCAAAACACGATTGCAGTTGGTATCGCGGAATAATCGTTGTGTCCATCCGGCAGCGGTGTTTGAAGTCGTGAAGGTCACCTGCCCGCCAGTGCCCGCCGTATACGTGTGCGTGTAAATAACAGTGCTGCCTGCCAGTGCCGTTCTCTGATCATTGTTTACGAATGTATTCACCGGCACATCGGCAAAGTTCACGCCGGTATAGGTGGTGCCGGGTGTGTTGGTAAACGTAATCGCATCCGCTGTGCGATCATAAGTGCCGCCCGTGGTGCCAGGGCGCGCTCCTACAGAAATAAATCCTGTCGGGTTTACTTCAACAACTCTTAGCGATGTATTACCGGCAGATGAGGGAATCAGCAACGTATAGTTTCCCGAAGAATCTGTTGTAGTGGTCGTTAATGTTGTGCCCGCAGCATCGGTGAGGCGCACGCTTACAGCAGCTAAGCCCACTTCACCACCATTGCGAATGCCGTCGTTGGGAGTGCCGTTTCCCGCGCCATTGTCGTTGAACACAGTTCCACTTAAACGACTGCCGCTGAACAGGCCGAAATTCTGGTTAGATAACGTTCCCCCGGCCACAACAACGTTGGTGCGGAGTTGGTTAGGAGCCTCAGTGCCAATGCGTCCCGTTGGTAAAAAGGCGGTCGTATCACTCAGGGTGTTGTTATTATCAATGATGATTGAATAGGTGCCCGCAGCCACACCATTAAATGTATAAACCCCTGTAGTAGCATTCACAGGCACAGCCTGCACCGCATTTCCACCGGCAGCCGGAATAATCTTGGCGAAAAGGCCCGTGATACCCGCTCCGGTTTCGCCAGCATCAAGTTGTGCATTGGCGTTGAGATCGTTATAAACCACACCGGTCACAGTGGCTGCCACAGTATTGATGGTGGAAACCGTTTGAGCCGGGGCGGGGCCGGGGCCATCAGGATCGACAACAGCACTGTTTATAATGTTCGCCGGTGGTGTATTGCCCACTCGCACCTGAAAAGTTATTGTAGAGGTGGCACCGCCGCTGATTTGGCCCGCAGGATCGCCCGGCCCATTGATTTGTGCGCCGGTCGAATAAGGAAATCCGCCCGTATCCGCAATGGCCGCACCATTCAAAGTTGTGCTGCCCGCCACATAAGTTGTGCCTGCCGGAATGGCATCCGCCAGGGTGGTGCCGCTGCTGTTGACTGTGCTGGAATTTGGAATCGAAATGGTATAGGTAATGATTTGCCCCGGTGAGACAGCGCCGGTCACATCTGAGGTTTTTGTGGGTTCTAAACGCACGATGCGAGTGATGGCCGGATTGGTGGTGACACTCTGGGTGCCTGCCGCGCCGCAAGGCGAGCCATAGGTAATGGTGGCCGTATTAGAAAATTCCGCCGGATTAGGCGCTGCCGGAATCGAATTCACTCGCACTTGAAAACGCACCCTCTTTGAACTGCCTTTGAGAATGGTGCCGAGGTTGATACCGGTGGCCGGATTCGCCGTGGGCTGGGTTACGCCATCAATTGACAAACTGCCCGCAACGAAACTGGTGCCGGTTGGGGCCACATCGGTCAAGATGACATTCAGAGCTTCGGCAGTGCCTGTTTCATTGGTGACATTGATCGTATATGTCAATACGTCGCCCACAAAAGTAACGGGTTTATCAACCGTTTTGATCGTCGTCGGAATGACTGGCGCACCAACATCAATCTGAGTTCCCACTGCCGTAATTACATAGCGGTCTCCGGTTGTCGTCCCTTGAACCACAGCCGAATTTTGATTATTTGTGACAAAGGCGGACACGTCCACATTGGTAATGTCCCAACCCTGCCGGGCACCACTGACACCAGTGCCGCTTGAGGCTATGTGGTTGCGGTTGCCAAAGGTGCCTGATGTATCAAGTGCGCCGGTATTGCCGTTGATTTGCGATGCGAAAAAATTATTAACTGGATTATTAGGCCCGGAAATCGGAGTTAGATTCGCGGTGCTGGGGCCAAAGCGCAATTGATCTCCAGTGAGAACAGCATCACCTTCGATGGCACTGACTAACAATCGCGCTTGCACCGTGCCCGATTGAGGCGTGCAAAAGCCGCTAACCGTGGACGTTGGGCTGGAAGTCGTATCCGTCAACTCGGCACCAACGAACAGTGTTAGATTCCGCACCGTGAGAGCCGGATTATTGTAAACAACCGCTAATGTCCACCCGGCAGCATTGGCATTGTCTTCCTGGCGATCAATTGTTGCCGGCACGCCCCCACAGGTATAAGTGCCGGCGCCACCCGACTGCACAAACGTGGTGACGTTTGCCGAGCGAACATAAAAAGTGCGCCCACTGCCAGTAAGCGTCTGCGAGGTCGCCGCAGTAGGCGACACACTTGTCGTGCCCGCCGGAGTCATAAAGGTTACGGCGTTCCCCAGTGAAGAACTTACGTTCTGATTCGCCGTAGCGTAAGAACCACCCCAGATCAGTTCAGCATACAGAACAGTGCTGCCTGAAGGAATGTTGAGTATTGATGACGAAGAGTTCTGCGCGAAAGTCAGCGTTGTGCCGTTGGGATAGTTACCAACTTTGAGCAGTGTATTGGTGGAAGTGAAAGCGCCAATAGCTCCGACCGTGCCAGGCTCGTTCTGGTCAGCCCTCTTGTCTAATCCCAGTGTGTTGCCCGTGAACGTCATCGCGCCGTTGGTCGTGGCTGTAAACCGTTGGACATAGGCCGCATGCGACGCCGAGGCAAACAAGACAAAGAGTGCGTAACAGGTCATCACCCAAACGCTTAACCACTTTTTCGTAATTGTTTGCGGGAAGGCTCTCCCACTTGATAAGGGCATACTCTTTATTTCAACATCCACGTTTCAAGTTTTGGATTGCGCGGAGCCTTGCGTGCGATTCGACTCTGCCCAGTAGTATGCTCAGCAGTATTTTTTCCTGCCTTCTGCACTTTCGCTACGGGCTTCCCCTGCGGTGCAGACAAAGGCCGCTCGTTGGTAGATTTGGCCGCCTGCTGCGCTTGTTTTTGCGTTACCTGCTGTGCAAGAGATGGCTGCTGAATTGGTGTAGCAGGTATCAGAAGGCGCACCCAAATCTGGGGTGACACCTGGATAAGCTGCTCACTATCAAGCCGGGCCGCCACACGATTGGCCTCAGCTAAAGCAGCATGGGTGCTGATACGCTCCTTAGAAATATGCTGCGATACCAACCAACTCTTTACGCGGCTAACTTTGGACGGCTCAATGACCTGCGCATGAAGACTCTTTTCTGCGCGAAGCGCATTTACTACATCCATCAACTGGCCTTCATAGTTAATGGCTGGAGGAGAAGCTCCAACCACCACCTTGACCTGCAATGTGGGACGAGGCTGATTCAAAACTCGTTTGGCTAAAGCAATCGCGGTTTGTTCGGTTTTAGGCGCCACAGGCGGATTCACCATTATATGCGGCGTGCTCGCGATTAAATGCGCCAGTGGTTGTGTGCTGCGGGGCTTTGCTTTACTGCCATTACGCTGCGCGAGGCGCACTTCTTTTGTCTGCGGAGGCGTTTCGATGAATCGCGCTTTAAGCAGGGCAGTATCCAAAACCGGCTCTGCCACTAACTTAATGTTTTTTACAACAGGAGTCGTCGTTTGGGTCTTCGTAGTGCCTTGTTTATCAGTAACCGCGTCGGCAACCGCGAAGCGCCGCGCCGCGCGGCTATCATTAAGCAGCAAATCTTCATCGAACTTGAAGCGCATACGCAAGAAGGGGCCGCGCCGGGAGTTCTCTACGCCAACCAGATCATCATTGTTCAGCCCCAACAGGTTGTAACCAACGCTTAACCATAAATCGCGCTTGATCAAGTAGCCTGCTTCCAATCCCAACCCATATTGGCGGCTACCTCCACCAAACAAGGTGCTGCCAACCAGGCTAATATCAGTGCGCTGCGTAAGATCGTAGCTTACACGGCCTGCCAGCAGATGCGCGCCCTGACTGGTAGATAAGCCGTTGGAGCGATCCGCGTTGAGCCGGGTCGCATAATGCCCGGTTAACACTAAACGAGACTGCGGTTGATAGTTCACATCGGCTGAAAGGATGTGAAGCTTGCGGCGAAGTCCCTGGCTAAGTCCACTGCCGCCAAGCAACAAATCGCCATCGTTGTCATAGCGGAACTCATATTTAGCCAGTGCGCTCCACTTATCGGTCGCCGTTTGACGATACGCCAAACCCAGTTGAACACGATGATGGTCGTTATCCGGCATCGCGTCGCTGCGCCCGCGTGAAAGGTTAATCAGGCTACGCCCTAAAAGACTGAAATCATTACCAACTTTGTAAGCCAGGCCTAATGTGTGCAGCACGCTGTTCACGTCAGAGCCGTGGCGTAATTCCAGGCGGCTGGTGCCCTTAAACAAAGGGTTGGTGGTATATTCGACGCCCACACTCAAAGCGGTGCCGTCAGTGGAAAGACCCAGACCAGTGCGGCTCAGGCTTTTAATGCGTTCCAGCGCCGTGTTCACTTGCAGGCCTTTGCCAAGCGACCATTTGTTACGCAGGCCAATCGCGGCCTCGGCTTCGCGTCCTGAAATCGCATCGCGGATACGATATTCGCTGAAGACTGAGCCACTCTTTGAATAGTTGGTGTCAATGCCTACTAAAGTCGTGTGCTGCTCTTGATTATCGTTTAAAGCGTAGCGGCCTGTTAGCGAAGAGATGAACTCGTGGCGCGCGTAAATGCGGCCCCTGGTAGAGAATTGATAATCGCCAAAGAGAGCGAACACGCGCCGGCTGCTGTCTTGAATATCCTGCTCGTATTCGGCGCCTACGCTCGCTTCGGGCACATTGGGCACCTGTCCCGTAAGGCGCGCCCGCACACTGGTAAAGTCCACCGGCGTGCCGCCAATGCTACCAGCTTGCGAGGGAATCAAGGATTCTTCGGCATGACGCACGCCAAGTTCCAGCTTGAGAGTATCACTAAGCGCGCGTTCAACAGCGGCGGAGAACCCTTTGCGGTGCCTGCCTAAGGAAGCATCTTGCGTGCGAATCGCTTCGCCAATTAAACGCGTCTGTTGATTCAGCAGGTAACTCGTTTTGAAGCTAAGCTCCTTGCGACCACGACTGAGAATAGAAGTGGGATTATCAAAGGCTTCATCGGTATCACCCCAGAAAAGGCGTGCTTGCAGACGCGACTGCTCATGCAAAAACTCCAGTCTCTGCCCGCTGCCTCGCCCCAGGCTCAAGCGGTTACTGCGTGCTAATTCACCAACGAGACTTGTGCCGCTTCCCAGGCGCAGTGTAAAGTTTGCGCTTTGCAAACTGAATGGGTCTTGCGGATTGCGGTCGCTCACCCAAGAGCCACCCACAGCTAAGTTGTTGGTTAAGCGCACCTGCCCGTCAAAGCCTCGCACCCAGAAGCGCGGCCCGCCCTGCTCGATTTCATAAGTAATACGCAGGAAAACCGGGTTGAAGTTAGAGTCCAGGCTGGGCACAGGAGCGCGTAACAGAATGCGTCCGGTCAAAGTTTCAATTTCGTAATCGAGAAAGCGTGTCAATGGCGTGCGCTCAAGCACTACACTCGGCTGATTACGGTCGCGCACAATAATTTCAATCTGTTCGCTTTGCAGTTCATAGCCCACATCGCGCAGGATGAAGGGGCCTGAAGTGCCGTTGGCGCGAAACTCTTCGACAACCTGACGGGCGTTGTCCCGGCTGGCATAGAAGTTCGCCGCAACGCGCCCCATTTCGTGATGATACTTCAATCCGGTCAGAGCACGGCTATAGCTGCCTAAACCCTGGGAAGTGCTGTAATCCGTAGTAAGGAAA